>NZ_JBYVYM010000035.1:0-63904 GCF_058148225.1 Pseudomonas sp. DF5 | reverse complement strand
CTGAATCTCAGGCGTACACAAATAATGTGTCCACTGAAGATCCCCTGTGGGAGCGGGCTTGCTCGCGAAGGGGCTGGCCCATCCACCACAAAACCTGAAGTGGGGCGGATAAACAGGCGATGTTAAACGACACTTCCAGACACTCTCTCAGGCTACACAGCCTTGCTCCGCTGCCTACGACTACGCCAGAATCCGCCGGCTTGTGCGCCTTGAGGCCGGGCTCTATCGTTTCCGGGTCGCTGACTAATCAGCGATCGGATTTGACCGTCCGCATAAATCAAGGCGCACCAGCGTCCAAGACCGTTTCAGGCATTGCCTGAAACATCGTGTCGCGGTGGCTGTGCGTGGGACACTTCGGTGTGCCGGATTCCTTGATGTCCGGTCGGTCAACCCGCGTACAGCTGCCACCTTGTTCGTTTGACCGCGAACAGCGGTAGCTTCACTCATCAAGGAGCTTCACATGTTCAAACCAACACCGAGCCCACCAGAAACCGATCCGACCTCCCCGTACGAATCCCTCGATTCCAAAAAATTCCACGAAGCCGCCGACCGCGCCCTCGACCACTACCTCAAACCACCCATCCCCAAAGACACCAAGCGCAAACCCAGTACCATTTACCATGTGGGAGCGAAGGTCGATAACGAAACCCTGCTGGTCAACGCCTGCGAATCCCTGGCGTCAGAGAGCATGATGCTCAGTGAGTTCGCCGGATTGATGGATATGCCACATCGCAATGTGATGTTGGGGATTCAATCGGTGGTCATGCTTGGTGAACTGGCCGTCAACCGAGTGCTGGATAACCTCGATCCTCAGAACTGAGTGACCCATTGTGGGCGAGGGAGCTTGTCGGATCGCCGCACCGTCCCGCTCGGCTGCGCAGCAGTCGCAAAACCGGCATATGCGGTGTGCCAGAAAAATGCGGTTGCTGGATTTGGGGTCGCTTCGCAACCCAGCGGGACGGTGCGGCGATCCGACAAGCTCCCTCGCCACAATGGGCTCCACTGACTCAGTCCCCAAAAACAAGAAACCCCGCATCACGCGGGGTTTCTTGTTTCCGGTGGTTCTGCAAGCGGGCCATCTCGGGCAAGCCCGCTTCCACAGGGTTTTGCGTATCAAGCCACCACTTGGTAACACGGCACATACGCCGCGCCACCCGGCAGTTTCATCCGGTGCTGGGCGACGAAGGCTTTGAGCAAGTGGTCCAGCGGCTGCAAGACCTCGGCATCGCCACGGATCTGGTACGGCCCGTGTTCTTCGATCAGGCGGATGCCCTTGTCCTTGACGTTGCCGGCGACGATGCCGGAGAACGCGCGGCGCAGGTTGGCGGCCAGTTCGTGGGGCGGCAGGTTGCGGCTCAGTTGCAGGTTGGCCATGTTGGCGTGGGTCGGGTCGAACGGGCGCTGGAAGCCTTCGTCGATCTTCAGCAGCCAGTTGAAATGGAACGCGTCGTTGCGCTCGCGGCGGAATTGCTTGACCGCTTTGAGGCCCTGAGTCATCTGCCGCGCCACTTCAGCCGGGTCGTCGATGATGATCTCGTAGTGCTGCTGCGCTTCTTCACCGAGGGTTGCGCCGACGAAGGCGTGCAGTTGCTCCAGATACGGCGCGGCACTTTTCGGCCCGGTAAGGACCACCGGGAACGGCAGGTCCTGGTTGTCCGGGTGCATCAGGATGCCGAGCAGGTACAGGAACTCTTCGGCCGTGCCCGCGCCGCCAGGGAAAATGATGATGCCGTGGCCAACCCGCACGAACGCTTCCAGGCGTTTCTCGATGTCCGGCAGGATCACCAGTTCGTTGACGATCGGGTTCGGCGCTTCGGCGGCGATGATCCCCGGCTCGGTCAAGCCGAGGTAACGGCCGCCGTGGATGCGCTGCTTGGCATGGGCGATGGTCGCGCCTTTCATCGGGCCTTTCATCACGCCAGGGCCACAGCCGGTGCAGATGTCCAGGCTGCGCAGGCCGAGTTCGTGGCCGACTTTCTTGGTGTATTTGTATTCTTCGGTGTTGATCGAGTGGCCGCCCCAGCACACCACGATTTTCGGCTCGACGCCGGGGCGCAAGGTGCGGGCATTGCGCAGCAGGTGGAAGACGTAGTCGCTGATGCCTTGGGAGGTGCTCAGGTCGATGCTCAAGGCGTCGAGTTCGTTTTCGGTGTAGACGATGTCGCGCAGGGCGCTGAAGAGCATTTCGCGGGTGCTGGCAATCATTTCGCCATCGACGAAAGCGTCGGCGGGGGCGTTCAGCAGTTCCAGGCGTACGCCACGGTCTTGCTGGTGAATGCGGATTTCGAAGTCTTTATAGGCTTCCAGAATGGTCTTGGCGTTATCAACGTGGGCGCCGGTATTGAGGATGGCCAGGGCGCATTGGCGGAAGAGGGTGTAGGTGATGCCGGATGAGGCTTCGCTCAGTTGCTGTACTTCACGCTGGGAGAGCGTTTCCAGGCTGCCTTTAGGGCTGACCGAGGCGTTGATTACATGTCGTTGGGTCATTCAATGATCCTTAAAACGATGTCACCCGCCAGCAACGGCGCATGGCATCCGAATAGTGTGTATCCATGATGAAGATGGCACGAACTGCGCTGTATCGCCATGCTCCCGTTTGACGATGAAAAGATGAAAAGGAGCTCCAGCATAGCTAAATCCTTCGGGGAGGCGATAATGCCTCGCAGTCTTTTTGTCACAGCGCCTTTTACCATCGATGCAAGGAACCCCGTCGCGATGTTCGAAATCCAGCCAATGAATGCCGAAACCTATCGAAGCCAGACGCGGCGCAGCACGGTGATCATCGCCCTGATGTTCCTGGCGCTGGCGATGGTGCTGTCGACGGCGGCGGTGACGCTGTTCGGAGAACCCAGCGGCGATAATCTGCGGTTCAACGTGGGTGGGGTGTTTGCCGCGTTGTTGCTGACAGTGGCGCTGATGCGCGGCAAGTTCTGGAGCCAGGAGTGGATGGCGCCAGCGGTTTACGGTTGGCAGCTCAAGCGCAGCCTGATGAGCGTCACCAACGTCATGCACCAGGTGACGGTGGCGGTGGAGCAGGGCGACCCTGCCGCCATGAAGCTGCTGCGCTTTTATCACTTGGGGCTGAGCCAGATGCACCAGTTGGACGGCAACTCCAGCGACCATAGTCAGCTGGCCCGCGAGATGGATCAACACGCGGCGCGGATGCAAGCACTGGGCATCGATACTGAGCAGACGCAATTGAATCCGGCCTGGCTTGAGGCATTGAAACAGACGCGCGCCTGATCCTTCTCAAACCCGCAGGTGCAGCGTTTCAAAGAGTTGTCGGTCTTCCTTTTTGGCCGAGCGGGCGTGACGCCGAATGACCTGTAACAGGCAATCGGTGAAGCACAGTGCCGGATTGCTCAGCGCGCCGTTGCGGCGTGTCACGATGCTCAACTGCCTGGGTTCGAATTGTTCGGTCAGCCCCAGGGAAACCACGCGGCCGAGAAAGGGCGGGGCGATACTCACGATGGAGGGCCCCCAGGTGCACATGTCGGCCCGCTCAACCATCATTTGCAGGATGGCCAGTGAATGGGCGCGGACGATTCGGCTCTCATCAATGTGTGCACCGTGTTTCCAGAACAACTCCTGCATCAGCCCATCGTGACCGTCCGGTGCATAGTTCAAGGTCCAGTTCTGCTCCAGCAGCTCATGGATCGATCGAGCATTCTGTTGTGCATGGCCCTGGCGGACCAACACCGACGTTTGGTAATCGAGCAGGGTTTCGCTGGCAAATTCCTGGGTTGATTGCGCCGGGTGTAGCTGGCCGATCGCAAAATCCATGCTGCCATCGCGCAGCAGCGGTTGGGCCACGGCCATCAGGCTTTCGAACAACTCCAGCCGGATTTCCGGCATTCGCTCCCGAAAGGCCAGTACCACTTCGGGCAAGAAGGTCAAGGCAATCCATGGCGTGATGCCGACACAGAGCCGCCCCTGAGCCTTGCCTCGCAGGTGATCGAGCTCTGTCTGCGCATGTTCGAGTTGCTTGATCACGAGCCGGGCGTGAGTCAGCAGCACTTTGCCGTACTCCGTGAAGTTCAGGCCGTTGGGCGTTCGGGTGAACAGTGGCAACTGCTGGCTGGTTTCCAGCTCGCGAAGTGCTTTGGTCACGGCGGCCTGGGACATCTCCAGCGAACGCGCGGCTGCGCGGATGCTGCCGGTTTCGGCGCTGGCGATCAGTGCTTGTAGTTGATGCAGTTTCATATGCTCACCATGACGACAACCAATGGTTGTCATCATAACCAAACTGCGTCTCCCCAGCCCGGATTCCGTTCCCTAAGATCGACCCCAACAGCCGCCCAGACCTATCGAGGGAATACAACAATGAACGCCGGCCCTGTCTTGCCTGGTATTGCAGCGATCCAGGATGAAATGATCGCTTTGCGGCACAGCATTCACGCGCACCCCGAGTTGGGCTTCGAGGAATTCGCCACCAGTGAGCGGGTTGCTCAGTGTTTGACGCAGTGGGGGTTTGAGGTCAGCACCGGTGTGGGCCGGACCGGAGTTGTCGCCACCCTGAAAAATGGTGAGGGGCGCTCCGTTGGCTTGCGCGCCGACATGGATGCACTGCCGATTCAGGAAACCACCGGCCTGCCGTATGCCAGCCGGATTGACGGTGTGATGCATGCCTGCGGCCACGATGGGCATACCGCAACCCTGTTGGCGGCCGCTCGATACCTGGCACAAACCCGGGCGTTCAACGGCACATTGCATCTGATTTTCCAGCCGGCCGAAGAAGGGCTGGGCGGTGCCAGGAAAATGCTTGAAGACGGCCTGCTCGAACGGTTCCCGTGTGATGCGGTGTTTGCCATGCACAACGTACCGGGTTATCCCGTCGGGCATCTGGGGTTTTACAGCGGCCCGTTCATGGCGTCTGCCGATACGGTGACGATCAAAATCATCGGCCACGGCGGCCACGGCGCGGTGCCGCACAAGGCCATCGATCCGGTGGTGGTGTGCGCCTCGATCGTAATCGCCTTGCAAAGCATTGTGTCGCGCAACGTCAACCCGCAGGACATGGCAATTATCACGGTGGGTTCCATACATGCCGGAAGCGCCTCGAATGTCATTCCCGTGTTCGCCGAAATGAGTCTGAGCGTGCGAGCGTTGACCCCTGAAGTTCGCCGGCTACTCGAGCTCAGAATTACCGAGCTGGTCGAGGGCCAGGCCGCCAGTTTCGGCGCACAGGCCCATATCGACTATCGGCATTGTCATCCGGTGTTGATCAATGATCCCGAGCAGACAGCGTTCGCCCGTCAGGTCGCGCAGGACTGGCTGGGCGAAGGACAAATGATTGACGACCTGCGCCCCTTCACCGCCAGCGAGGACTTCGCTTTCATCCTGGAAAAGTGCCCGGGCAGCTATCTGGTGATCGGCAATGGCCAGGGCGACAGCGGCTGTCTGCTGCACAACCCCGGCTATGACTTCAATGATGCCTGCCTGCCGATCGGGGCGAGTTATTGGGTGAAGCTGGTCGAGGGTTTTCTGCGTTGAGCGGCGGCGTTTTCAAGCGCTGCGGTTGTACAAAAAGCTGTCGGTAACCTGGCTCGGCGAGCCCCTAGAGGAAAAATAACAATGAATAAAATGATCGCGGCTGTATCACTGGTGTTGTTCACGGCATCCGGCCTGGCCGGGGCGGCCGACTGGTCCGGCAAAGTGTTGAGGCTGGGCGTCGACCCGACCTACCCACCGCTGGAATACAAGAACCAGGATGGCACGCTGACCGGCTTCGGGGTCGACATCGCCGAGGCGCTTTGCGCCGAGTTGCATGCTCGCTGCGTCTGGGTTGAAAGCAGCTGGGACGGCATGATCCCGGCCCTGCTGGCGCGCAAGTTCGACGCGGTGGCTTCGTCGATGACCATTACGCCCAAGCGCCTGGAGCAGATTGCGTTTACCGACAAGGTGTCCAATGCGCCGGCGCGTTTGGTGGTCAGGCGTGGATCGGGCTTGCTGCCCTCCCTGGAGTCGCTCAAGGGCAAGCGTATTGGCGTGGAGCAGGGGTCGACCCAGGAGGCTTATGCCAAAGCTGTCTGGGGTTCGAAGGGAGTAGATATTCTCTCCTATCAGAATCAGGACCAGGTGTACGCCGACCTGGTAGTGGGGCGACTCGATGCCTCGCTGCAGGGCGCGATCCAGGCCAGTTACGGGTTTCTGAACACTGCGCGGGGCAAGGACTATGAATTTGCGGGTGCCACCCTGGATGACCCCGGTTTTTTCGGCGTCGGTGACGGCATTGGCTTGCGCAAGAGTGATGTCGAGCTGCGCGAAGACTTGAACAAGGCGCTGGCGACGATTCTGGCCAACGGCACTTACGAGCGGATCAACAAAAAGTACTTCGATTTCGACGTCTACGGCGCGAAATGACGCCTCTCGATACCTGAAACAGGGCGGCCGTCCAGGCCGCTCTGTTTGACCATCCTCTTCACTAATAAAAACAAGGAGAGCGAAATGCTTCTGGAAGGCTTTGGCCCGCAAATCCTGCTGGGCACCCTGGCCGCCAAGGGACGGGTGGAGTAACAGGTGGCACCGAGCCGTGTGCTGGAGCAGCCTCGGAGCGAGCGGTTGCAGCAGTTTCTGGCAGGGAGCCTTAAGTAATGGGTGCTATCATCCTCGCTGATCCGGTGGATGATTTCGATGATCGTTTTCGCCCAAATCACCTATCGTATCGGTGTCGGGTTGTAGTGGTTTGAGCGCCGGTCACGGCTGGCTGGCGCTAAAAGGGCGAACGGGAAAATTCGCCATGTCATAAGGGATTAAGGGAGCGTCATGGGGCATCCGTCCGTCAAAGATCGTATTGAACACGCCCGGTTCGCCACGCCTTGGGTGCCGGTGCCGGTTGAGTCAACGCTCAAGGTTCGATACGCGGTTTCTCTGCTGATTGCGGTGTGCCTGTCCTTGATGGCCATTGTGATCGGGGAGAGCTGGAACTCGCGTCAGTACCATCTGCGTGAGAGCGAAGTGTCGATGTCCAACCTGGCGCAAACCCTGGCCTCGCAGGCCCAGGCATCGATCAAACAGGCCGACACGTTGCTGTTTTCCTTGGTGGACCGCCTCGAAATCGACGGCATGCAACCGGATAAATTTCCCCGGCTGCAACGTTTGCTCTACGCCCAGCGCAATGAACTGGCGCAGATCCATGGGCTGTTCGTGTTCGACGAAGAAGGACGCTGGCTCGCCAACGCCATTAACGTCATACCGCCCAATGCCAATAATTCCGACCGCGAATATTTCATCTACCACCGCGATCATCCCGACCGTGGTCCTCATATCGGTCCGTCGATAAAAAGTCGCTCGACCGGTGAGTGGATCATGACCGTGTCACGCCGGATCAATCACGCTGATGGCCGGTTTGCCGGCGTGGTGGTGGCGTCGATCTACCTCAAGCACTTTCTGGATTTGTACAACAGCATCGACATCGGCAATAACGGGGTGATCAACCTGATCTCCGATGACACCACCATTGTCGTTCGGCGCCCGTTCAACGAGGCCGATATCGGCATCAGCGTCGCCAAAGGGCCGCTGTTTACCCAGCTGCTGCCCAAAGGCGATTCCGGTACGGCAACGGTCAGGTCCTTTGTCGACGGGGTTGTGCGGGTCGTAGGGTTTCGGCGAGTCGAGGGTTATCCGCTGATCGTCTTTGCCGCGCTCGACAAGGATGAAGTCCTTGCCAGTTGGCGGCGGGAGTCAATATTCAGTGCGGGCATCGTTTTGTTGCTGCTGGGATTTCTGGGCGCTCTCGGTTATCGCCTGATCCGCCTCATGAAGCAGCAGAATCACGTTCAGAACGAATTGCTGGAGGCTCAGGACAAACTCATCGAGGTCAACCGCAGCCTTGAATTGCTGGCGCTGGAGGATGCACTGACCGGGCTTTCGAACCGGCGTCAGTTCGACCTGTTTATCCTTGCGGAAATGGGTCGCGCCAGGCGTAGCCAGAGCAGCCTGGCGCTGCTGCTGATCGATGTCGACCACTTCAAGAGCTTCAATGACCACTATGGCCATTTGGCGGGCGATGAGTGTCTGCGCAAAATCAGCACCATCATCACCGACAACATCAAGCGCCCAGGCGATCTCGCGGCTCGTTTCGGTGGCGAGGAGTTTACGGTGGTGCTGCCCGGTACCGACTATGTGGGGGCGTTCCTGGTGGCGGAAAAAATCCGTCGTGCGGTTCAGCAAGCTGACATCAAACACGTTGGGGGCGTGGAAGGTGTAGTCACGGTCAGCCTGGGTGTCTGCGCCTACGATCCGGCTTCGCAAGCCCAACCTGACGACATGGTCGGCGCTGCGGACAAGGCACTCTATGTGGCCAAGGCCAGTGGCCGGAACATGAGCGTCATTGCCAACTGAGCTCAACCGGACCGATGGTCACTGCCTGAACGGGTCGGATGTTTCCATTGCCGGAACAGCCGCGCGTAGATCAGCACGTTGAGCGCCAGCACCACACTGCCCAGTGCCAGTTGAATCGTGGGCGTCAGCCCGGCCGGATAAATGACCGGCCATACGTAATGTTCGATGAAGCCACCGCCGTAACCGGTTTGCCCAGCCGCGTGGCGCATGCGGTTCTCCCATTCGGTAAGTGGGCATATCAGGTGGAAGACTTCCACCATCACGCCCCACGCAGCGGCGGGCAGGTGCCACCAGATCAGGCGGCGCCATTTGAGCACCAGCAGCCCGCCGAACAGCACGAACAGAATGAACAACAAGTGAGACAGCACCAGCCCGTCGGCGGCGATTCGGTAAAGCATGTCGATTCCCTGACGCGTTATATGAATCGCTCCATGGTACTCGGGCTGGACGCTTGTGCTCTATCGATTGCCGCCTTCAAGCGCTGCCAGTACTTCTTTCAAGCGTACAACGGTGGCTTCACTGCTGCGTTGCATTGGCGCTCGCAGCTCGTCGCGGATCAATCCTTCAAGGGCCAGGGCAGTTTTCACCGGGGCGGGATTGGGCTCGATGAACAGGCTGTGAATCAGCGGCAGCAACTGGAAGAAGGTCGTTCGGCCGTCCGCCAGACGGTTGTCGCGAATCTGTTGATACAGCGTCACGAACAGCTCGGGATGAACATGGGCCGAGGCGGCAATCGCGCCTTTGGCACCCAGGCATAGCGCGCCGAAGATCTGATTATCTTCGCCGCACAGCACGTCGACGTTACCGCTGGAGAGCAGTGCCAAGGTGTTGGCTGGATTGCCGCCGCAGTCCTTGATCGCGACGATCCGCTCGTGGGCGACGATTCTCAGCAGGGTCGCCTGCTCGAAGGCTATGCCAGTGCGATAGGGAATGTCGTAGAGAATAATCGGGACGCTGGACGCATCGGCGACGGTGTTGAAAAACGCTTCGAGGCCGGCCTGGGAAGGGCGGATGTAGTACGGCGGCGGCACCAGTAAACCCGCCAGGGGACGCTTCAGGATTTCGCTTTGAAATTGCAGCAACTCGGTGAGGTTGTTGCCGGCCAGGCCCATGACCACACGTTCTGGCGGCACCTGTTCCAGCACTGCATCGAGCACGGCCAGTTGCTCGTGCTTGGCCAGCGCCGCGGCTTCACCGGTGGTGCCGCAGACCACTATGCCATCGACGCCTTTTTCCAGCAGATGACTGACCAGCCGCCGTAGCCCGATGAAGTCGATCGCGCCATTGTGAAACGGCGTAACGATGGGAACCCAGATACCTTGAAACGATGACATGCACTTTCTCCTGAAGGTTGACCGATTTCGTCACCGTCAGAAGCGTAGAAGGAAGTCAGCAAGAGGAGGGGTGTCCGTCGCGCTCAATGTCCTGTCAGCTCATCTGACGGGACAGCGCGCCCCGGTCACATGAGCGACTGTTTCTTCGATTTAGGGGCGTGCGCAACGCAACCTTGCGCCTTGGCAATCAAGCCAATGACGACAGTGTTGAGGTTGAAGGTTGCGGACATGGTTGCTTACACCCTGAATGAGGCGCCCAGTTTTAAAAGCCGACGGGGTATTTGTCAATCGTGAAGTCGTTGCAAGTGCGCAAGATTGTTCAAGCCATCGGCCATGACTGCTGGCACAGTCTGACGTCTTTTCCTGGTTGTAGAGCGTTATGTCCAACTCATTCATGCCGCGTACTGCATTCCTTCGTGGTGCCGCGGCCATCATGCCGTTGTCCCTGGCGACCGCGCCCTGGGGATTGCTGGCCGGTTCCATGGCCATCGAGGCCAACCTCACACCCCTGCAAGGCCAGGGGCTGTCGAGCATCGTGTTTGCCGGCGCGGCGCAATTGGTCGCCATCGGCATGCTCAAGGGCGGCGCCGGGGTCTTTTCGATTCTGTTGACCACGTTGCTGCTGACCTCCCAGCATTTGCTGTACGGGATGAGCATGCGTTCGGTGATTTCCCCGTTGCCGGGCCGCTGGCGTATCGGGCTGGGTTTTTTGCTCACCGACGAGTTGTTCGCCCTGACCAGCCAGCACGACAAACAGCAGTTCAACCGCTGGTACGCCCTCGGCGTGGGCCTGACGTTTTACATCGCATGGAACCTCTTCACCCTGGCGGGCATTGTGCTGGGCAGCAGCATTCCGGGCCTCGAACACCTGGGGCTGGATTTCTCCATCGCCGCGACGTTTATCGCCTTGATCACGCCGGTGGTGCGCAACGTTCCGACGGTGGTCTGCGTGGCGGTCTCGCTGTTCTGTTCGGTACTGTTCAGCTATTGGCAATGGGGTTCGGCGCTGGTGCTGTCGGGGTTGGCAGGCATGACGGCGGGCTTTATCTGCAACAAACTCTACGTGGGGCGCACATGATGGTCTGGGCTGTGATTATCGGGATGGGCCTGCTGGTATTCCTGAACCGCTACGTATTTCTTGAGCCTCGGTTGCCGGTACGCCTGAGCAGCAATGCCCGGCAGTTCCTCGGTTTCGCGGTGCCGGGCATGCTCACCGCGATCTGCGGGCCGATTGTGTTCATGCCCGACAAACAGTTGAACCTGCAGTGGGACAACCCCTACCTGATCAGTTCGCTGGTGGCCGTGGGCCTGGTGCTTTACACCCGCAATACTCTGCTCAGCATGTTGTTGAGCATGGGCTTTTTCTTTTTGCTGCGCTGGTGGCTCTGAGTCTCCGGCGCGAAACTGTTCTACGCTTAACGGATGATCCCTTGAGGACGGGAGGTGGACATGGCCACTGAACCAAAGCGTCCGGACCTGGATGATGAGACCGATGAACCGACGGAGGAAGAAATCGAGCGGCAGAAGCGTTCGACGCCGGACTGGAAGCACCCCGACGACGGTAAAGAGCTGTCGGACCGCGACCAGGAACGCCCGCTGAAGCCCTGATCGGTTTGCACATCCCCAAAGCCCCGCCAATTGATGGCGGGGCTTTTTAGTTTTTGTAGTTTGAAATGCAATCACCTGGGGAGCAGGCGCTGGAACCAAACACTGTGTACCCTTATCCAACCTCGGCTCGCAGCGATTGGCGGGCCGGTCGAAGGATAAATGGGCGAGGGGCTTTTGCCATTAAACGTGACGGTCGCAAGGTCTGGCCCAAGGCAAAACATGAAGCAGTTGATCAAGGTTCTATCCGTATTCGCCATCGCCGTCGGCCTGTTTGGCTGCATCGCCGCGCCCATTGAAATGACGCCGCAGACGCAACAGCGTCTGCAAGCGCAGGCGCCGATCCGCTTTCTGCTGACCTTCGACGACGGGCCCAGCGCGTCCGGTTTTTACAACCCAACCGCCACTGTACTCGACAGCCTGGCGCGCAATCCGCTGCAACCGGACATCAAAGCCGTGTTCTTCGTGCAGACCCGTGCCTCGGGCGCCGGCGGCAGTGACGTGGGCCGCCAGCTCATGCGGCGCGAACAGGCCGAAGGGCATCTGCTGGGCTTCCACACGGCCACTCCCCACCACACCAACCATCGCTCCCTGGAGCCGGAACAACTGGAACAGTCGCTGACCAACGGCAGCGCAGACATCGCCGCGATCACTGGCACTCCACCGAACCTGGTGCGTCCGCCGTTCTGGAACTACGACAAACGCACCTTCGCCGCTTATCAGCAGCATGGCATGCACGTACTGCTGACCGACCTGAGCGCCAATGACGGCAAGATCTGGGGCTTCAACGCCAGCCCTCGACGACGGGCCAATATGCTGCGGCAGCTGTCCGAAGTGCGCGAGCGCATCGCCCTTGGCGAGTTGCCGACGGTGGATGGGGTGATTCCGGTGGTGGTGACCTTTCACGACCTCAACCGCTACACCGCCCGGCATGCCCGCGAATACCTGCAAATCCTCCTCGACAGTGCCAACGCCACCGGTCTGGCCACGGCGCAGAAACCGTTTTACGACGACACGACAGCGCTACAGCGGGCGGCCATGGCGCGCACCGTCAAGCAGAGTTCCGAACCTGTTCGTTTGCCGGGGATCTGGAATTGGATATGGGATGGGGATTCTCACTGAACGACGTCGGGGGTGATTGACTGTGTAGCAGCTGTCGAGCCTGCGAGGCTGCGTTCGGCTGCGCAGCAGTCGTCAAACCAGAACTTGCGGTGCATCAGGCAAACCCCGCCAGCCGGATTCACGACTGCTGCGCAGCCGAACGCAGCCTCGCAGGCTCGACAGCTGCTACGGCGAACGCAGCCTCGCAAGCTCGACAGCTGCTACGGCGAACGCGGGCTCGCCAGCTCCTACGAAGCTCACTGGCGCATTGCGCAAGCTGAACTAATCTCAGTGGATCCAATCGGAAAACCGTCCATGGAGGGGCGTCTATCATGGTTTCAATTGAGCAGCTTTGCCAGATTGTCGAGTCCGGTTTCAAGCCGCTCTCCTGCGAATGCACCTTGAACCAGAATGAAACCTTGCGGATCAAGGTTTTCGATCAGAGCTCCGGGCGGATTGAGTTGTTGATCACCGGCGTATCCCCCGACAAACTGATCAGTGTTCGCGATATTTCCAACCTGATCGGCGAACTTCGCACAGAAATGCGTGCCGGTCGCCGAGCGTTCGCCGGTGTCGTGGCCTAACCGCGACTTCTTGTAGCAGCTGCCGAAGGCTGCGTTCGGCTGCGTAGCAGTCGTAAAATTGGAGATCGCGATACATCAGGCAGACCGCATTAGCCAGATTCACGACTGCTACGCAGCCGAACGCAGCCTCGCTGGGGCTCGACAGCTGCTACGGATTGCATTTACGGCTCAACTGTCGCGCGGCAGCAGTTCATCGATCATCCGCAAGCAATGATTCAACCCTGGCGATACATCGCCCACGCGCCTGCTGAGAATGATCGGCGAGGTTGCGTTGTCTTCCAGCACCGGGGTGAAGCCGATGTCGTCGCGGTGCAGCAACTGCACTGAGGCCGGTACCAGTGTCACCCCGATTCCCGCCCCCACCAGACCAATCGCCGTTTGCAGCTCGTTGGTCCATTGCGCCACCTTGATGTGCACGCCACTGGCTTCGAATAACGCGATCACGTGGTCGGCGTAACTCGGGCGCGGGTTGCCGGGGTAGAGCACAAAAGGTTCTTTCGCCAACTCACGAAGGCTGATGGGCCTGGCGAGGAGCGGATGGCCGGCGGGCAGGGCGGCGACCAGTCGATCTTCGGTGAGCACGGTCTGCAGAATGGCCGGGTCGTCGATGCGGATGCGCCCGAAGCCGACATCGATGCGCCCGGCCTTGAGCGCCTGCACCTGCTGCAACGTGGTCATTTCCGAGAGCCCCAACTCCAGCGCCAGTGGCTCGCCACTGCGCAACCGGCGAATCAGTTCCGGCAGCACGCCATAGAGGGTCGAGGGCGCAAAGCCGATACCCAGCCAGGTCTTTTCACCCAGGCCGATCCGCCGCGTGTTGTCGCAGACCTTGCCCAGTTGTTCGAGCAGGGCGGTGGAGTGTTCATGGAAAAACCGCCCGGCGTCGGTCAGCTTCAACGGTCGGCCGCGCTCCAGCAGAAGTACCCCGAGTTCGTCTTCCAGCTGCTGGATCTGCCGGCTCAGCGGCGGTTGGGCGATGTGCAGCAGTTCGGCGGCGCGGGTGAAGTTGAGGGTTTGAGCCAACACCTGAAAATATCGCAGGTGACGCAGTTCCATGGGGCCTCCGAACGTCGATCTGTTGAATACCTTTAAGGTATCGAGTCAGACCAATTCTATATTGGCTTCCCGAAAAAAGCCGTACCAGAATCGGTTCCAGAACTTAAAGAACCTGACGGGTATCGCGACATGCTTGCAGCAGCCATTGAATCGATCGAGACGATCATCGTCGATCTGCCGACCATTCGCCCACACAAGCTGGCGATGCACACCATGCAGAACCAGACCCTGGTGATCATTCGGGTGCGCTGTGCCGATGGCATTGAAGGTATCGGTGAGTCGACCACCATCGGCGGCCTGGCCTACGGCAACGAAAGCCCGGACAGTATCAAGACCAACATCGACAAACACTTCGCGCCACTGCTGATCGGCCAGGACTGCGGCAATGTGAATGCCGCGATGTTGCGCCTGGAGCGCAGCATTCGTGGCAACACCTTCGCCAAATCGGGTATCGAAAGCGCCTTGCTCGACGCCCAGGGCAAGCGCCTTGGCCTGCCGGTCAGCGAACTGTTGGGCGGACGGGTTCGCGATGCATTGCCGGTGGCCTGGACCCTGGCCAGCGGCGACACCGCCAAGGACATTGCCGAAGCGGAAAAAATGCTCGACCTGCGCCGCCACCGGATCTTCAAGCTGAAAATCGGCGCCGGCGAGGTCAACCGCGACCTGGCTCACGTTATTGCGATCAAAAAGGCCTTGGGCGATCGCGCCAGCGTGCGGGTCGATGTCAATCAGGCCTGGGACGAAGCAGTCGCTCTGCGGGCCTGCCGGATCCTCGGCACCAACGGCATCGACCTGATCGAACAACCGATCTCGCGCAATAACCGCGCCGGCATGGTGCGCCTGAATGCCATGAGCCCGGCGCCGATCATGGCCGATGAATCCATCGAGTGCGTGGAAGATGCCTTTAACCTGGCACGGGAAGGCGCCGCTTCGGTGTTCGCTCTGAAAATCGCCAAGAACGGCGGCCCGCGCGCCGTGCTGCGAACCGCCGCGATTGCCGAGGCGGCCGGTATCGGCCTGTACGGCGGCACCATGCTTGAAGGCGGAATCGGCACGCTGGCCTCGGCCCATGCCTTTGTCACCCTGAATACATTGAGCTGGGATACCGAATTGTTCGGCCCGCTGCTGCTGACCGAAGACATCCTCAGCGAGCCCTTGGTCTACCGCGATTTCCAACTGCACGTCCCGTCAACACCGGGGCTGGGCCTGACCCTGGATGAAGAACGCCTGGCGTTTTTCCGTCGGGACAAAAGTTCCACTGTCGTTCATCAAGCCTGAGGAGGGCATCATGCTGTTTCACGTAAAAATGACCGTGAATTTACCGGTCGACATGAACCCGGAGCGCGCCGCTCAGCTCAAGGCAGACGAGAAAGCCCTGGCCCAGCGCCTGCAAGAGCAAGGCAAGTGGCGTCATCTGTGGCGCATCGCCGGGCTCTATGCCAATTACAGCGTGTTCGATGTCGACAGCGTTCAGGAACTGCACGACCTACTGATGCAATTGCCGCTGTACCCGTACATGGCCATCGAGGTCAACGCGCTGTGCCGGCATCCTTCTTCCATTCGCGAGGATGACCGCTGAACCCAGCCTGTTCAGTTCGCTACGCTAATAATTACAAGATGAGGATCCACCATGAACGTCAAGATTTCCCACACCGCCAGTGTCCAGAAGTTTCTCGAAGAAGCCAGCGGCCTGCTCAACGAGGCCGGCGATCCGCGGGTCAAAGCGCTGGTTTACCGCATCCTGCGTGATTCGGTGAACATCATCGAAGACCTGGCCGTGACCCCGGAAGAATTCTGGAAAGCCGTCAATTACCTCAACGTGCTGGGCGCGCGGCAGGAGGCCGGTCTGTTGGTGGCCGGGCTCGGTCTTGAGCATTACCTCGACCTGTTGATGGATGCCGAAGACGAGCAGGCCGGCAAATCCGGCGGCACCCCGCGGACCATCGAGGGGCCGCTGTATGTGGCGGGTGCGCCGCTGTCGCAAGGCGAAGCGCGTCTCGATGACGGCGTCGATCCGGGTGTGACTCTGTTCATGCAGGGCCGGGTGTTCAACACCGCCGGCGAACCGCTGGCCGGGGCGGTGGTGGATGTCTGGCACGCCAACACCGGCGGCACCTATTCGTACTTCGACACCACCCAGTCCGAGTTCAACCTGCGTCGCCGGATCGTCACCGATGCCGAGGGCCGTTATCGCTTCCGTAGCATCGTGCCGTCGGGCTACGGCTGCCCGCCGGATGGTCCGACCCAGCAACTGCTCAATCAACTGGGACGTCATGGCCAGCGGCCGGCGCACATTCACTTCTTCATTTCGGCACCGGATCATCGTCACCTGACCACCCAGATCAACCTCGATGGCGATCAGTACCTGCATGACGATTTCGCGTACGCCACCCGTGACGAACTGATCGCCAAGATCACCTTCAGCGACGATCCGCAGCGTGCAGCGGCCCATGGCGTGAGCGGTCGTTTTGCCGAAATCGATTTCGACTTCACCCTGCAGTCGTCCGCCCAACCTGAGGAGCAGCAACGCCACGAACGGGTCCGCGCACTCGAGGACTGACACCTCTCGAGCAGCCGAACCGGGCCACGAGATAACCGACCGTTTATCTCGTGGCCTTCTGTGTTTCGGCCCTAGAATGGCGGCGCCACCGATAACAACAATGAGAGTGAACCGATGATGCAAGCGCAATTGTTGAGTCATCGCAGCAGAATCTTCGACCATGCCGACCCGTATGCGGTGTCGGGCTACGTCAATCAGCATGTTGGCAACCATTGCCTGCAGATGCCCAGGGCCGGCCGGCCGCTGGCCAGCCTCGATCATCGCAAGTTTGCCAGCCTTGATCTGTGCCGCATCAGTTATGGCGCCAGCGTGCGGGTTACCTCTGGCGCGCTGGACAGCATCTATCACTTGCAAGTGTTGTTGCGCGGCAATTGTCTGTGGCGTGGCCACGATCAGGAACATTACTTCGCGCCCGGGGAGTTGCTGCTGATCAACCCGGACGATCCGGTGGATCTGACCTATTCCAGTGATTGCGAAAAATTCATCCTGAAAGTCCCCACCCGGCTGCTGGAGTCGGTGTGCGAGGAGCAGCGCTGGCGGTATCCGGGGCAGGGCGTGCGGTTTCTGGAGAACCGTTATCAGCTCAATGAACTGGAAGGTTTCGTCGGCCTGCTGGCGATGATTTGCCAGGAAGCCGAGGCATCCGAGCCGATTCCTCGCGTGCAGGAGCACTATGCGCAAATCGTGGTCAGCAAGATGCTCGGCCTAATGAAGACCAACGTCATGCGCACCGACCCTGGCTCAGCCTCGGCCACGTTCGAGGCGCTGGTCGATTACATCGCCTGTAACCTCAAGCAAGACATCGACAGCGAAGAACTGGCGCGCCAGGCGCGGATGAGCCTGCGTTCGCTGTATGGGCTGTTCGAACGCAATGCGGGGGACACGCCGAAAAACTACATCCGGCAGAAGAAGCTCGAACGCATTCACGCCAACCTGAGCGACCCGACCTGCAACGTGCGCAACGTCACGGAAGTGGCCATGGATTACGGCTTCCTGCACCTGGGCCGGTTCTCCGACAGCTACCGCAAACAGTTCGGCGAATTGCCTTCCGACACCCTCAAGCGCCGGCACTGAGATCAATGAGCAACCTGTGGCGAGGGAGCTTGCTCCCTCGCCACATTGCAACCATCAACCGCCCTTTGCACAAAACGGATACAGGTCTGCACCCCGCGGATAGTCCGCCCCATCACCACGTCCTAGCATGGCCCTGCCTGAATAAAAACAATGGAGGCGGCGGCCATGTCCCTGCGACCCGAATACCTTCACTCCCTGCTTGAAGAAGACCCTGAACAGGGTATCTATCGCTGCAAGCGGGAGATGTTCACTGATCCGCGGCTGTTCGACCTCGAGATGGAACACATCTTCGAAGGCAACTGGCTGTACCTGGCGCACGAAAGCCAGATCCCCAACAACAACGATTTCTACACCACCACCATGGGGCGCCAGTCGATCTTCATCGCGCGCAACAAGGATGGCGTGTTGAACGCCTTCATCAATGCGTGCAGCCACCGCGGGGCGATGCTCTGCCGGCACAAGACCGGCAACAAGAGCTCCTACACCTGCCCGTTCCACGGCTGGACCTTCAACAACTCCGGCAAGTTGCTCAAGGTCAAGGACCCGGCGGCGGCCGGCTACCCGGCGAGCTTCAATTGCGAAGGCTCCCACGACCTGACCAAAGTCGCGCGTTTCGAGTCCTATCGCGGCTTCCTGTTCGGCAGCCTCAAGGCCGATGTGGTGCCGTTGGTAGAGCATCTGGGCGAGTCGGCGAAGATCATCGACATGATCGTCGACCAGTCCGCCGATGGCCTGGAAGTGCTGCGCGGTTCCTCCAGTTACATTTACGAAGGCAATTGGAAACTCACCGCTGAAAACGGTGCCGACGGCTATCACGTCAGCTCCGTACACTGGAACTACGCCGCCACCCAGAACCAGCGCAAACAGCGCGAAGCCGGCGATTGCAATCCGACCATGAGCGCCGGCACCTGGGCCAAGCAGGGCGGTGGTTTCTATTCCTTCGACAAGGGCCACATGCTGCTCTGGACCCGTTGGTCCAACCCCGAAGACCGTCCGCTGTACGAACGTCGCGACGAGTTGGCCCGGGACTTCGGCCAGGCCCGCGCCAACTGGATGATCGAGAACTCGCGCAACCTGTGCCTGTACCCGAACGTGTACCTGATGGATCAGTTCAGCTCACAGATTCGCATCGCCCGGCCGATCTCGGTCAACCGCACCGAAATCACCATTTACTGCATCGCGCCCAAAGGTGAAAGCGACCACGCCCGTTCGAGCCGGATTCGTCAGTACGAGGACTTTTTCAACGTCAGCGGCATGGCCACTCCGGACGATCTGGAAGAGTTTCGTTCCTGCCAGACCGGCTATCAGGGCAGCGTCACCACCTGGAACGACATGTCCCGTGGTGCTGAGCACTGGATTGAAGGCGCCGATGACGCGGCCAGGGAAATCGACCTGCATCCGCTGCTCAGCGGGGTGCGAACCGAAGATGAAGGCCTGTTCGTGCTGCAACACAAATATTGGCAGCAAACCATGCTCAAGGCCCTGGCCGCCGAACAGTCCGACCTGATTGCAGTGGAGGCCGTGCAATGACCATGACTTATGACGCGGTGCGCGATTTTCTCTACCGCGAAGCTCGCTACCTCGACGACAAGCAATGGGACGACTGGCTGGAGTTGTATGCGCCGGACGCAACTTTCTGGATGCCGTCCTGGGATGACAACGACGAACTCACCGAAGACCCGCAGCGGGAAATTTCGCTGATCTGGTACGGCAACCGCACGGGCCTGGAAGACCGCATCTTTCGCATTAAGACCGAGCGTTCCAGCGCCAGCGTGCCGGACACCCGCACCTCGCACAACCTCAGCAACATCGAGCTGATCGAACAGGCCGACGGCCTGTGCAAGGTGCGTTTCAACTGGCACACCCTGAGCTTTCGCTACAAGACCGTCGACAGCTATTTCGGCAGCAGTTTCTACACCCTGGATGTGCGCGGTGAGAACCCGCTGATCTTGGCCAAGAAAGTGATCCTGAAGAACGACTACGTTCGCCAGGTCATCGATGTTTACCACCTCTGAGGCGGCCGTCATGACTCATTCCATAGCATTCAATTTCGAAGATGGCGTCACCCGGTTCATCGACGCCAACGCCGGCGAAACCGTGGCCGATGCCGCTTACCGCCAGGGCATCAATATTCCGCTGGACTGCCGCGACGGCGCTTGTGGCACTTGCAAGTGTTTTGCCGAAGCCGGGCGTTACGACCTGGGCGAGGATTACATCGAAGATGCTCTCAGCGCCGACGAAGCGCAGCAGGGTTTTGTCCTGACCTGCCAGATGCGTGCGCAGAGCGATTGCGTGGTGCGGGTGCCGGTTTCATCGGATGTCTGCCGTACCCGTCAGACCAGCTACGACGCGACCATCAGCGCCGTGCGTCAGCTGTCCGACAGCACCATCGCGCTGTCGATCAAAGGCGAGTCCCTGAGCAAACTGGCGTTTCTGCCGGGGCAATATGTGAACCTCGGGGTTCCCGGCAGCGAGCAGACCCGCGCGTATTCATTCAGCTCGTTGCAGCGTGACGGCGAAGTCAGTTTCCTGATTCGCAACGTGCCCGGCGGCTTGATGAGCAGTTTCCTGACCGGCATGGCCAAGGCCGGCGACAGCATGAGCCTGGCCGGACCGTTGGGCAGTTTCTATCTGCGCGATATTCGCCGGCCGTTGTTGCTGCTGGCCGGTGGCACCGGTCTGGCGCCGTTTACCGCGATGCTGGAAAAAATCGCCGAGCAGGGCAGCGAGCATCCGCTGCATTTGATCTACGGCGTGACCAACGATTTCGACCTGGTGGAAATGGATCGACTGGAAGCCTTCGCCGCAGGAATCCCGAACTTCAGCTTCAGCGCCTGCGTGGCCAACCCCGACAGTCGGCATCCGCTCAAGGGCTACGTGACCCAGCACATCGAGCCACGGCATCTGAACGATGGCGACGTCGATGTCTACCTGTGCGGCCCGCCGCCGATGGTCGAAGCGGTCAGCCAGTTCATTCGCGATCAAGGCATCGCGCCTGCGAACTTCTACTACGAGAAATTTGCCGCCAGCGCGGCCTGAAAATGTTCTGCGGCGACGCCCCCCTGTAGGAGCGAGGCTTGCCCGCGAAGAATGCACCGCGGTTTTTCAGGTATTTCGCGTCATCGTTCTTCGCGGGCAAGCCTCGCTCCTACAGGACTAACTGATCTTCGTCACGAGGTACACATGAACAGATTCCACGAAAAAATCGCGCTGATTACCGGTGCCGCCCAAGGCATCGGCCGGCGTGTGGCGGAACGCATGGCCGCCGAAGGTGCGCGGTTGATTCTGGTCGATCGCTCCGATCTGGTGTTCGAACTCCAGAAAGAACTGGGGCGGGACAGCCAGGTGCTCGCCCTGACCGCCGACCTTGAGCAATACAACGAATGCAGCCGCGTGATGCGCACCGCGGTCGAGCGCTTCGGGTGCCTCGATGTGTTGGTCAACAATGTCGGCGGCACGATCTGGGCCAAGCCTTTCGAGCACTATGAAGAGTCGCAGATCGAGGCCGAAGTCCGCCGCTCATTGTTCCCGACGCTATGGTGCTGCCATGCCGCGCTGCCGTTCATGCTTGAGCAAGGCAACGGCGCCATCGTCAACGTTTCATCCATCGCCACCCGTAGCGTCAATCGCGTGCCTTACGGTGCGGCGAAGGGCGGGGTCAATGCGCTGACCGCGTGCCTGGCGTTCGAAACCGCCGGTCGTGGAGTGCGGGTCAACGCGACCGCTCCCGGTGGCACCGAAGCGCCGCCACGGCTGATCCCGCGCAACACCGCAGAACAAAGCGCTCAGGAAAAGCTGTGGTATCAGCAGATCGTCGACCAGACCCTCGACAGCAGTTTGATGAAGCGCTACGGCACACTGGATGAACAGGCCAGCGCTATCCTGTTTCTGGCCAGCGACGAAGCCTCCTACATCACCGGCATGGTCATGCCGGTCGGTGGTGGCGATCTGGGCTGACCCTTCAAGGGGGCGTTGGCAGCGATGAGCTACAAGCGACGCTGAAACGCTCTGACGATTCTGAGCGTGGCGTCGCTTGTGTTCAGGTTCTGGACGGCGTCCAGCGGGTACCAGATACAGTCGAAGATTTCATTCTGTGGCCGAGCCTCGGCCAGGTTTACGACCGACGCCTCGTAGACATGATGTCGGGTGCTGATCGTTTCCAGCTCCATCAGGTACAGCAGGCCGTCGACCCCAAGCCCGGTTTCTTCATAAAGCTCTCTTGTGGCCGCGCCCGCGATGGTTTCGCCAGGCTCGATTTTTCCGCCCGGCAAGGTCCAGCGTCCCCTGGGTTTGCGCACCAGGAGAATGTGCCGGTCCTGCTCGCAAATGACGGTTGCGCGTACTTTCATGGATTACCCGACTGCTGCTTGTCATAAAACAGTCATAAAAATGCAATATTCGGACCGCAATCCGCAGACGAGTCTGCTTCAAGGGTTAGAGTCGACAGGGCGGTTGAAAGTGCAATGGGATGCCGGAATCCTGACGCGACGTCTGGTCGGCACATCAGTGAAGGTCGGGTGTAAGGTAATAAGTGGACTCTGGACTATCACTGCCGAAATGGAGGTGAATTATGAGCGTTTCGATGCTGACCAAAATGCACATGAACGGCTATGACGTACTCAGCGTGAACAGCGGTCCGTGGCGGGTGTGCACCAAAGGTGACCGGCTTGGGTCCTTTGGCAGCCGAGAGGAAGCACTGGCCTATGCGGCTGCGCTTCCCGCCTACAGAGCCCGGTCGGGTAAATCGTCGCGTAGTCATAAATCAGACAAATAGTACACCTGAAGCCCCGGTTCGCCGGGGCTTCAGGTGATAAGGTCGTGGTCTCAGTAACCGCCGCCCATCCCGCCCGTGGTGGGGGAATACTCTCTGGCTTTTTGTTGGACACGACTCCATTCAGCACAAGTCATGAAACTTTTGTGGTCGACCTTGCCCCTGCCGTCGAAACTGACGTTGTACGGCTGCTGATGGCCCGCTTGCGTCAGTTTGTAATCGAAGCAGGTGCCAGGCTCCACCGTGCGATCGGTGATCGATAGCGGTTTGCCGCCAATCTGCTCGACCTGATCCTTGGTCATGCCGGCTTCGACCTTGGCGACCAGCGGCTGGTCCCGGTAAATTTGTGATTCGGTGTTGCAGCCACCTGTCGCCGCCAGCACGGCGATCAGCGCGCATAGAGGCTTGTTCATGGCAGCGCTCTCTAGTGAGCTTTCGTTCGAGTGATGGTTTTTGCTTTCACCTCTTCAGCATAGCCTGCCAGCCGCTCTTCATCGCCCTGGAACAAGGAGCACAGCCTGAGCGTCGCCTCTGCGTCCACATCATTGCCGGCCAGGCGCAACTGCTCTGCGATGCGCAAAAGCTCTACCGCCGACCACCTCAGGTCCGACGCCACACCTTGCAGGTCGCGCCGTAGTTGCTGTTCATATTCGTTAAGCCACATGATGACCTCCTGCAATTCCCCGCTACGAAATAGTAATCCCATTTACCTCGATGGAGCGTTATGTTCGTCTGATCCAAAGAGAGTCGAAATCATGCAACAACCTGCCTACCAACTGCTGGAAGTCGCCAACGGCAAGCCGATCAAACTCTGGACCGAAGGCGTGCCGGTTGAAAGCGAAGCCCGGCAGCAACTGATCAATACCGCGAAGATGCCGTTCATCTTCAAGCACCTGGCGGTGATGCCGGATGTGCACCTGGGCAAAGGCTCCACCATCGGCAGCGTGATCCCCACCGTGGGCGCGATCATTCCGGCGGCCGTGGGCGTGGACATCGGCTGCGGCATGATCGCCGCGCGCACCTCGCTGACTGCTGCCGACTTGCCGGACAACCTGCATGGTCTGCGCACGGTCATTGAAAAGGCCGTGCCCCATGGCCGCACGTTGAGCCATGGTCGCCGTGATGAAGGCGCCTGGGAACGCGTTCCACAGCAGGCCGATCAGGCCTGGGCAGCGCTGAGCCCACGGTTCAAGGCGATCACCGACAAGTACCCGAAACTCGCCAGCACCAACAACCGCCATCACCTGGGTACCCTCGGTACCGGCAACCACTTCATCGAGGTCTGCCTGGACGAGGCCAATCGCGTCTGGTTCATGCTGCACAGCGGTTCTCGCGGCGTTGGCAATGCCATCGGTACGCTGTTCATTCAATTGGCCCAGGCGGACATGCGCCAGCACATCGCCAACCTGCCGGACCGCGACCTGGCCTACTTCAAGGAAGGCAGCCGGCACTTCGATGACTACGTCGAAGCGGTGGGCTGGGCTCAGGACTTCGCCCGGCAGAACCGTGCCTTGATGATGCAAGCGGTGATTCACGCAGCGCGGCAGGTGATCCGCAAACCTTTCGAGGTTGCGCTGGAGGCTGTGAACTGCCACCACAATTACGTGCAGAAAGAGCGGCATTTTGGCGAAGACATACTGGTCACCCGCAAAGGCGCGGTGTCGGCGCAGAAGGGTGAGTTGGGAATCATTCCCGGCTCCATGGGAGCCAAAAGTTTCATCGTTCGCGGCCTCGGCAACGAGCAATCGTTCTGTTCCTGCAGCCATGGCGCAGGTCGCACCATGAGCCGCACCAAAGCCAAGAACACCTTCACCGTCGCCGACCAGATCCGCGCGACCGCCCATGTGGAATGTCGCAAGGATGCGGCGGTCATCGACGAGATCCCAATGGCCTACAAGGACATCGACAAAGTCATGCACGCCCAGCGTGATCTGGTGGAAGTGCTGCACACTTTGCGACAGGTGGTATGCGTGAAGGGGTAGGGATGGAAGGTGCTTCCACTGGTCGGGAAAATCAACGGGAGTGAACAGCTCTGCTGTCGTAAGGAGGTAGTGATCCATTCGCTGGGGCGAGGTATCTCAAATGACGGCGACTGATGATTTCAGACACCATGCGCATGAACTGATCGCAGACCTGGACGCGGCCACCACGGAAATGATGAAGCTGATTTCGGCCCATCAGTTCAGTGGGCCGGAATGGGAGCGGGTCACGAAATGGCAGCATGAAGCGTATGAGCGATGGATGAAGTATCTGAATGCGAGTTCGTATACCGATTCCGGCTCGGGGGCCGATCCGGGGCAGGGCGAAGCCTCTATATAAAAGCTCCCTATAGCGGCATAGCCCAGCGTTTGCTGGATGTCTGCGCAGGCACAGGCTACATTTCCCGTTTTTCAGGATAGGAAAGCATCATGCGGATGTTGATAGCGGGAGTAGCGGTGGCTGCGTTGGCGGGCTGCTCATTGCCCGCATCCCTGGTGCCCGGTGAGCCCAATGTCAGCAAATACAGCGATAAGGCACCCAAGGAGTATGCCGGGTGTGTATTGCCGTTGTGGCATCAGGAGATTGCGGGAACGACACAAACCGCGATTTCCAATGGCTACCGGATCACTGCACCGAGCATCATCACGGCTGACGAAATTGTGGATATCGTGAAGTCGAAGGATGGCAGCCGGGTATCGCTTTACCAAGGGCCACCATGGGCCAAGTCAGGGGCGCTGCGTCAGGCTGTTCGGGATTGCTTGTAACGGTTTCTTCCGTAGATGACTCAAAAATAGTGTGGATATTTAATGAGTTACGAGATTTAGTAACTGGATGGTGAGTCAAAATATCTTGTTACAGATCAATTGATTGGGTAATATTGCCCCGCGTTCACCACCACGGTTTATGCATTTTTAAAGCCCAGGCGTCCATCAGCTGCCTGGGCTTTTTTTTGTCTGGAGTTTGGCGATTGCTTAGAAGCACGCTGCCGGCAAAGCGCCAGCAGCGTCGGTGATGAGGTGGGTAAAGCTATTGCTGCCTGTTGTTATCCGGCCGGATCAGCCTTGCGCCGATCACTGCCAGAAGGATTGCCGGTGTTTATAAGCCTTCTTTCGACCAGGACATTTCGCAGGGCCTGGCGTGCCGAAGGATCCAGTTGATGTTCTCTCTCCTTGAGTTCAAGCAAGATGGGGCTGGACCATCCACGATAGGTTTGCTCGGTAATACGAGTAGGCGTCATCTATCTCTCCCTTGTGAGTCGCCCGACAACACAGTGGGCGACGTCCTGTGCGATAAAAATCCTAGTCGAGGAAACGATTTGTCGCCAGCGATGGGCAGTGCCGATTGTCCTGCACAACGAAAGTTGTTGGTGATTCGGGCGTAAACTGAAAAAGCTACCTCATCAAAAGGAGCCGAATATGATCGCCGACCAAACAACTAGACAGGTGTTGGAGCAAAGCACTGTCTGGGACCAATATTTCTGTGCTGCGCTGATTGCCGAAAGCCATCTGACGGCACCGGTGGTAGGAGAAACCACCCACGAAGACAGGCAAAACATGCTGATTCAAAGGGCCAAAGCGCTTGCCGACAAGATGCTTGAAAACAGAAGATAAAACGGAGCCCGGCCATTGCGCCGGGCTCTTCATTTATCGCCCTTTGACAGGTCACCTGGCCAGACTCCGACTTGGCGACGCGATGGACTGATCCGGTTTTTTGTGGGCGCACGGTTCCTTGTTCGTGGATCGTCTACAGTTGGTAATTCATGGATACGGAGATCGAACATGAAGTGCTTAATTTGTCACGCTGTCTCTAACACTGTTCATGTGGCTGAAGACTGGTCAGAAGTTGCATGCTCGGCCGGGTGTGGACGCTTCCGGGTCTCGGCGAACCTTATTAAAAAAATGAAGGGCCGGAACGAGTCCTTCGACATCGAGCGCACAAGACAATGGCTCAAGATGTCCCGCAATGACGAACCGGTGCCGTTGATATCGCGCTATGACTACAACGTTGCCTTGTTGCATCGCGACACTGAGGAGAAGCCAGTCATTGCGCCGAGTCGCACCAGGCAGCCGCTGACTTCGGATTAGACGCTGCCGAAGGCTGCGTCTTTTCAGCGGCTCCTGAACGTTCTACCGCCATGCAAAAACAAGCAACCTCCTTGGATAGCCCGTGTCGATATCAACATGTCCGCACTACTCGTCACACCTGTCCGGGTTGTCAGCGTTTATGGCGGGCTGAAAGCGGCTATAGCTGAATGTTCAGGAGGTGGCTATGAACTGTCCGCTATGTGGCAATACCAATGCGCTGGAAGATCTTTCGTTCGGGGGTGGATTGCGAATTCATTGCGAACCGTGTGGCGGTTTCTATCGAATTTCATCAACCCTGCATGCCTTGGCGGAAGGAAAGATTTATCACACCGAGCGCGCTCGAGCCCGCCTGAAAAAGAAGCGTGAGACCGGCAAGCTGGAGGATCAAGAGCCGGCGCTAGGCCCCGAAGACAAAGACCTGCTTATCGAGGCCAGGCTAATGAGTCGCGCAATATGAATGCAGTTCAGCGAGGATGCGTTGCGACTTCCGCTGCACATTGCCCAAGCGATACGGTGATTGCTCAACTCGTCGCTGACGATCGGTAACGCGTTTTCTCTGATCTACGCTGAAAACATGGCCGGAGGACTTTCCCCATGTGCGGGCGCCTTTCCCAATACCGTGGCATTCACGACTTTGTCGCGGCGCTGAGCATGCCCAACGCCCTGATCAACTATGCCGGTGACCAGCCTTTCGAGCTCTACAACGCCGCGCCAACCGCCCAGCTCGCCCTTTTTCACCAGGAAGGTCAGTTTCTGCGAGCCGACATGGTTCGCTGGGGATGGCGGCCGCAGTGGGCAACGGATCGTGCCGCGCCGATCCATGCGCGGGTAGAGAGAGTTGCCCACAATCCTTTCTTCAGAGTGATCTGGCCGCACCGGGCGATCGTCGCGATCGACAACTGGTTTGAATGGGTTGACGAGGGTGGGCCGAAGAAACAGCCCTACCTGATCCGACGGAGGGATCGCGCGCCCATGCTCTGCGCCGCGATAGGCCAGTACCCTAACGCCGAGCATGAACCGGACGAGCATGACGGCTTTGTGTTCATCAGCGCCGACAGCAGAGGTTGCATGGTGGATATTCACGATTGGCAGCCGGTGACGCTCAATCCTGAACTGGCCCGGGCATGGCTGAGTCCGGCTACACCGAAAGACCGCGCCGAGCAAATAATGCTGTTGCAGTGGGAACCGACCGAGGTTTTCGAGTGGTTCAAGGTCGACACACCCTGTGAGCAATGTGCGAAATCAGGGAGCCCACCTGATCATTCCGACGGGCTGAATCGCAGGCAACCATCCATCAGCATCCAACGCAAAATAGTTCGATCGGGTCCAGTCTGAAGCGATTAATAAAGGCCGAAGGATTTTATTTTTGGTTTAAAACGCCTCTCTCTTATTCCTGGACATGAAGCGCCGCGCTCAAGGACGTATCCATACGGGCGATGTCCGAGGAGAAAGCACATGTCAATCGAGACCGCTCAATCATCTTGTTCGGTATGTGTAGTCATTCCGATGCACAACGCCGCGAGCAGCATTGAAAAAACGCTGGAGTCCCTGAGCCAGCAAACCCGCTTGCCCGACAACGTGATCGTCGTTGACGACGGTTCCAGCGACCTCAGCCCGCAAATGGTCAAACACTATGCGGCACCCTTTCCCTTGACACTCTTGCAGCAGGTCAACGAAGGGCCGGCCAGCGCATGGAACAAGGGGCTCCTCCATGCCAAAGAAACATTAATCGCCTTCCTCGACGCCGATGACCAATGGCATCCAGACAAACTGGAAAAACAGTTGGCACTCTATGAGGAGCTCATTGGCAAAGGACATCGGGTTGGACTCATCGATTGCTTTCAGTTGAGTGAGTTCAGCGACGGGAAACGGCAGCTGGAAGATCGACGCAAATGCGGCAATCATTTCGCCGACTTCATTCACGAAAACATCATCAACGGAACGTCCGGTGTGCTGGTGGCACGCGAGGTGATTGTCGCCCTGGGAGGTTTCGATCAAACACTGCACTTTGCCGAAGACCGCTTGCTATGGACCCGGATTGCCGAGCACTGGGAGATTCATACAGTGCCGCAGGTATTAGTGAAGCGTGGAGTCAACAGCGACAATATCACCGCGCAACCGCGAAAAAATTACCCGCACAAGCTCAAATTCATCGAACTGTACCTCGCGCGTTATGGAGCAATGCTCACCAAACAGCAGCGCATTCACTTCGTGCTGGCCAATCACGTCGATTTTCTCAATGCGTTTTCCAGACGCGGCGAACATGCGCAAGTCATCAAGGTATTCAGGCGAATGCGTGAGTATTCGTGGCAAGCACTGATTTTCCTTAAGGGCAAACCGACCCTGCGTTATCTCTATGCGCGAGTGAAAACATTATGCCGGGCCGCTTGAACCGTATTTCGGCTGGCACATCCCACGCGGGATACGATCACCTTCATAACCCCAACTCCCGATCAATCACCGCAGCCGCGCACGGGTCACCGCCGATCCTCTCCTGCCAACCAGGCAGCGATGCCAGCACCGGCGACCAACAGCAAACGTGCGAGAGAGCAGGCGTTCCCGGATGGATGGTCGAGTTTGTAACTTGCTAGATACAAATATAAATCTGTATCATTTAGTTTCATGTCAAGGGTGCGAGGGAGTGCATTGCCCATATAAAAATAAGGTCCAGGTAATGCTCAAAATGCTACTCGTGTATGGTCATCTGATTGCCACATGTATTGCTCTGGGGAGGGTGCTGCAGGCAGATCACAAGCTATGGAGCTGGCGTAAGGATGTGTTGAACCAGGTGCAGCGTGAGTATGTCGATGAGACTCAAAAAATCGTCACGCTCGCTCTATTGGCTCTTTGGGGAAGTGGCTTGCTGCTGGTGCTTCAGGGCTACCTCTATGAGGGGAGCGCGTATCTGCTCAATCAGAAGCTCTGGGCCAAGGTGAGCGTTGTCGCGCTGCTGAGCGTCAACGGCGCTTTGCTGCATCGAATCGGTTTTCCGCTGCTGCAGAAGGCCCCCTTTGTCTTGTTACACAGCTGTGCCCGGACTCGCCTTGCACTGTTGGGGGCGCTCTCTATGAGTGGCTGGTTATTTGCGGCATTTCTGGGGGTGGCCCGAGCGTGGAATCACGTATTGCCTTATTTGCATGTGATGGGTGCTTTTGCCGTGTTCTCGTTAGTGGCTTGTGCAGTGGCGTGGATAGTCGCCAGCACAGCGGGCGCCATGGATGATAAGTGGTCGAGCACTGGCAGCGAGTGAAGCCTGATTGTGCCCACTGAACGATGCGCCTCTGCGCGCGGCAATGTGCGCAGGGGCTGGTAGAGCGTGTTCTGATCACCGGAGGATCCATTGGACTTGCTGTTCCTTGAACATGAGGATTCCTGGCCTTTCGTTCACCGGCAGGCTGTTCAGGTTTATTCAGAATTGTGTTCGGGACACATGGCACAACTCTGGATAGAGTTTTCACCGCTCACCCAGCTTTGGCTCTTTATCAAGCACGGAGTGCTAGGCCTTGGTTGGGGGAGCACCTTTTTTGATTTTTCTCGACAGAGAGGATGATGGCGCAAGGAGGCGAAAAGACGGGCGAGGCTGGGATGTTGAGGGATGCATGGTCGGCCCGCAGGTGTTGATCCAACAAAACTCGGATGCACTCAGTCAGCTCCGCTAGTTGCCATTGGGCGCGAAGGGAGCATGCGGGTGGTGTCGGAGGGGAAGGGCGTGACTGACTATTTGCGACTCGACAAACATCGATGCCCCTACATTGGGGTGTGATCTGCGCGAGGTCGTCACCTCTGGCTCTGCCTGCACCGGCTTCTGTCCAGCGTGCTCAATGACTGGTCTGATCAAAAGTCCGGTGCCGCGCTTTGCTGCAGATCACACACCGATGCGCTCTCATTGAGAGGATCGGGCAGTTATCGTCAGGCTGACGTGGTGCTGGTTTGTCTTGCTTGCACGAAATGCGCGATATCAGCCGTGAGTGATGGAAAGGTCGCTGATGATGCATACCGAACCGTCTTCCGGGTCGGTGGTGTCGGAGTAATCGATCTGGTTGTATACGCCGCCGTGGAAAGCGAGAGTTTTCGTGTCCCAGGTATTGTCGAGGCGCATGATTGCGGAAGTGGATTTGACGCCGTTACAGCTCGCCGAGACGGATACAGCGCCGCTCGAATTGGCGTGGATGTTGATCTTGAAAAGTGCACCGAGCGGCACGTTTTCCAGAACCGTCGTGTTCACCGGGTCTTCCTGAAGATAGCTCGACCGGAACCCCATAGTGATTTGGCCTTTGTTCCAAAACACTTTTACAGGTGGCCGCTCTGAACCCTGTACATGAATCTGGCTGATCACAACCTTCTGTAGCGAGTTGACCTTCGTGACTCGCATTTCCTGTCGGTTCCAGTGGTCAGCAGCGCTGGCGAACAACCAATAGCCTGGCTCTTTCCACTCGCAGCGCGTCCGCAGGGTGCTCTTGCTCGAAGCACCGAGCGTCGGCGCCGTCATTTGCAGCGAGCCATCTGGAAGCATTGAAATAACTTCTGGGCATTCAAGCAGTGCCCGCCAGCCGATCAATTCAAGCGCGATCGGGTTGGTGTCGGAGATCGGAAGCGGTGTAGCGATTGTGTAGTTGCTGATGTCTACGGTCATGGTCATTCCCCTATTTCATTTGATGTCACCCTTTGCTCAGTTGAGCCTTACATTTGATGCTGCTGGGCCTATGATGCGTTGGCCTGAATCAAAATATAGGCATTCCCATAAATCATGTCAATGGGAATTCCCATAATTCAGCTGCTCCCACATTCTTATGGTGAGAGGGGGTCTGCATTTGGTGAGATTGGATGCGCTGAAATTCTTCTTGGGAGTGCAGCTACGCGCAATGCGACGAACTCCTCAAGCTCGTCCAGGCATCGAGGATGGGGCGTCCAGTAGAGCGTGTATTCGTTCTACTTTGCGAAGACTGCACGTTGGAGCCAATTCCGTCTTTCTGCTTTGGTGAGCGTATCGAATCCATGCGACGGTAAAGTGCCAGGGATTTCGAAGGGTCGAAAGGCTTGAAAGCAGCAGAAAAATATCCTGCATTTCAAGATAACCATTCCGTCAGCGCGAATACATCGCCCACCAGAACACATGTCCCAGAATCGAAATCTGCTGCTCCTGGATTTGCTGGAACGTGTAGTCCTCGTCCGGATGCTCGTCTCGGTTAAAGCTTCGCAGTCGAACTCCGGTGGGTGTGCGGTACACCTGCTTGACCCTCAGCTGACCGTGATGGTTGATCGCGTACATCTCGCCGTCGACGATATCGCTCAATGTGTTCTTGCCGACGTTCACGCCAACCGTGGCGCCGTCGCGCAGCACCGGCAGCATGCTGTTGCCACTCACCGCCACACACTTCGCGTTGCTGAACTGAACGTTGTTGTGGCGAAGGTCTTTCTTAAAGAAGCGCAGCCTGGCGCTGGCGCTCTCGGCGATCGCGAATCGGCCGGAGCCCGCCGCTAACTCCACTTCCTGGAGAAATGGCACGTAAACCTCGTCGTCATCGAGCGGGGTTTCGTCATCCCATGTCTCAATGTCTGACATTGCCATGTGTGGCTGAGTGCGCTCAGCGGCTACCACGACACCTTTAAGCATGTCGCCAGTGCCTTCAGCGAGCCACATAGGGGAGACGCCACAGGCCGAAGCAATCTGGGCAGCAAAGGCTGTCGCCTTCGATTTGCCGCGCTCAAGGTCGGAAATTGATGTCTGCGTGAGGCCGGCGCGCTCAGCAAGCTCGGTCTGGTTCAGACCGGCATGGCGACGGGCGGTTTTGAGTCTTTCTTTGAATTCCATCCGCGAAGTATTACGGGCGCTCCCATACTCTTGCAAATCGGTATTCCTATAATGATGTGGTATGGGTGTTCCCGTATGGACATTACGGATTACTTGATTGACGTCAATCGCATGTGTCTGCCTGCTCTGTATTCTGCGCTGAAACCGACTGTTGGTAGCGCAAGGCTTATTGCTTATGACCGAATTGATACTGACTCACCTCGACTCGCTGGGATGCGCACGTATGGTCGATGTGACAGATAAATGTGTGACGTCCCGAGAAGCAGTAGCTGAAGCATGGGTTCATATGCTTGCCGAGACTCGACAGCTGATTGCCAGCGGTGCTCACCCTAAAGGCGATGTATTTGCGGTAGCGCGGATCGCCGGCATTCAGGCGGCCAAACGCACGAGCGAGTTGATTCCGCTCTGTCATCCGCTGCTTCTGAGCAGTGTTAACGTCGAGTTGAGTTTTGAAGGTGACCAACGCGTACGCATTGTTTCTCGGTGCAAGTTGTCCGGACAGACCGGCGTCGAGATGGAGGCACTGACCGCGGCCAGTGTGGCGGCCTTGACCCTGTATGACATGTGTAAGGCTGTGGACCGGGGCATGAGTATCGAATCGGTGCGGCTGTTGGAGAAACGCGGTGGCAAAAGCGGTTGGTATCAGGCGCAGGAACAATGAAGCTGAATGTTTTGTATTTCTCGCGATACCGCGAAACGCTTGGTCTCGACAGTGAAACGATTGAAGGTGATTTCACTTCCGTCGATCAGTTGCGTCAGCACCTGATACATCGTTCTGGCGTCTGGCAGGTGCTGGCCGAACAGAACCTCATGTGTGCCCGCAATCAGGACATGTGTGGGCTTGATGAGCCGTTGATAGACGGTGATGAAGTGGGTTTTTTCCCAACCGTAACGGGAGGGTGATTCGATGATTCGAGTGCAGACAGAGCGCTTCGACCCCGGCGCCGAAATCAATGCCCTGCAGGCTTTGAGCCTGAATGTCGGCGCCGTGGTGAGTTTTGTCGGGTATGTACGTGACACCAACGTCGGACAAGAAGTCGCCGGGATGTTTCTTGAGCATTACCCCGGTATGACCGAAAAGGTCCTGGGCAAGATCGCCGACGAAGCCCGGCAGCGCTGGCCATTGCTCGGACTGGTGCTGATCCATCGAATCGGCGCGCTGCAACCGGGAGAACCCATTGTCTTTGTCGGCGTCAGCAGCAGTCATCGTCAAGCGGCTTTTGATGCCTGTGCGTTTGTAATGGATTACCTGAAAACCCGCGCGCCATTCTGGAAGAAAGAACAGGTGGCCGAGAGTTCCCATTGGGTCGAGGCTCGCAACAGTGATCGCGAGGCGGCGCAACGATGGGAGTGACGTTTCCCTCGCAGTGAGTGGAGCGTGTTCAGCTGTATTGAGAGCGAGAATCCCATGCTCTATCCGCTGTTTCTGACGTTGCATCTGTTTGCCGCGCTGATTTTCATCGGCACGGTGTTCTTCGAAGTCCTGTTCCTTGAAAGTATCCGCAAACAGCTGCCCGTCAAGGTCATGTTGCTGGTCGAGCAGGGTGTCGGTCGACGTGCACGCACCTTGATTCCATGGGTCTTGCTGGTGTTGTTCGGTGCCGGATTGGGGATGGTCTGGCTGCGCTATTTACCGGTCCTTGCCACACCAATGGCCTCATCGTTTGGCACATTGCTGATGTTGAAAATCGTGGTGGCCGTCAGCGTACTGCTGCATTTCCTGGTCGCCATGTTTTTGTTCAAAAGTGGCCGGATGAGTGCTCGATACCTGCATTTCATCCATGGCAGCCTGTTCTGCCACATGGTTGTCATCGTGTTGTTGGCCAAGTGGATGTTCTACCTGACGTGGTGATTGGGCTTGCCTGGTGTCTGTTGCGCGAAAGCACTTTGCTCGCGCTTGATGCAAATCAAGGAGCATGGGTCGCCAGACTCCGACACTGGCGGTCCGCAGCCAGTCTCGGAGACCCGTTATGCTCAATTCGTTTCACAGCCCCGGTGAGCTGAACGTCAGGTGCGATCAAGGCGTGCTCGACCCCAACGGCCATGTCGACACTGAAAAATTTCACGACGGCATCGGCTCTCTGGATTTGCATCGTGCATTGCGCGTCAGCCGTCAGAAGTGCCGTCCGCTGTCGCTGAACGTGCAACTGCCTTCTAACCTCAAGCGTGCCTTGTGGTCCCCTCGCGAAATTTCATGCGAGCACAGTGTTGTCGAACACTATCTTCAGCGTCTGGAACATGAGATCGACCTTGTCGGTTGTCATCTGGGATCCGGGCAGCGGGTCGAGCAGTTCCATCTGGGAGGCGGAACACCTGCCATCAACCACCTTAAAAGGCTGATGAATCACCTTCGTGGTCGATTCAACTTTCTTGGACACGAGTGCGGAGACTACAGCATAGAAGTGGACCTTCACCATACGGATTGGTCGACCATGGGCATGCTGCGTGACTTGGAGTTCGCTCATGTCAGCATCGGCGTTCCGGACATCGGTGCCGACAGTGCGATGTCGGTGGCCTGCTACCAGAACCCGGCACCGATCCACTCGCTTATCGATGCCGCTCGTACCTTCGGCTATCGATCCATCAATGTCGATCTGGGTTATGGCCATGCCTGGCAGACGCCAGAAAGTTTTGCGCTGAAACTGGCAACCATCATCGCACTGGAGCCGGACCGGTTGCTGGTGTTTGATTATGCCCGGCCACCTCAACGCTATCGGCCAAAGGCTGCAGACACAATCAGGGCGTTTTGCAGCGCGGAAGATAAAGGCGCCATGCGCCGGATCTGTTTTGAACAGTTGATCGGCGCTGGTTATCACTACATTGGGCTGGGGCAGTTTGTCCGGCCCGATGACGATTTGGCGATTGCTCAGGAGCGCGGCCGATTACGTCGCAATTGTGAGGGGTTTACCCGTCACGGGCATTGCGACCATATCGGGTTCGGTTTGGGCGCTATCAGTCAGATCGACGGTTTGTATGCGCAAAACACCGACGAACTGGAGCGGTACCAGCAGCAACTGGACATGGGCCAACTGCCGACGAGTCGTGGCTGGCGCTGTGAGGAAGGGGATCAGGTCAGGCACATGGTCATGGAGCGCCTGGCGTGTGATCTGGAGCTGGATATCCAGGCAATCGAGACGCGTCATGGAGTCATTTTTCGCCAGTACTTTTTCACCGCCTGGCCTGTGCTGGAGCAATTGAGCCGTGACGGGTTGATCGAACTGTCTGACCGTTTCATCAGCATTCTTCCGGCCGGTCGGCCGCACGTGGATGCCGTCTGCAACCTGTTTGAAAAGGATTCGGACGGTGCGGGGCATGAACCCCTTTGCGAATGGATTGATCATGACAACTTCATTTGATTTCAATCGCGCCCTGGTCGAAAAGTATGACCTCCCGGGGCCGCGCTATACCTCTTACCCGACCGCTCCGCAGTTTCATCAGGCGTTCGCCGTCGATGACTATCAGCGTGCGGCCTCGGACAGCAACCAGGCGACAACGCCAAAATCGCTGTCGGTGTACATCCACATCCCGTTCTGCAAGAGCCTTTGTTACTACTGCGCCTGCAACAAAATCATTACCCAAAAAACCCACCGCGCCGTCGAGTACCTGACGTACCTCAAGCGCGAAATCGTGATGCAAGCTGCCTTGTTCGACCGCACTCGCAAACTCACGCAACTGCACTTGGGCGGTGGCACGCCGACCTATTTGACCGGCGAGCAACTGGCTGACCTTATGGATTGCCTGCACCAGGCATTCGACATGGATGACAGCGATGACCATGAGTTTTCCATCGAGGTCGACCCTCGCACCATCAGTACGCAGCAGATCCAGTTGTTGCGTCAGTTGGGGTTCAATCGTTTGAGCTTTGGCGTACAGGACTTCGATCCCGACGTGCAGGCCGCGGTCAATCGGCAGCAAAGTGAAGAGCAAATCCATGCGCTGGTCGCTGCGGCGCGGCTGGCGCGATTCAAATCGATCAGTGTCGATCTGATTTACGGCCTGCCATTGCAAACCGTGCAGAGTTTCGATGTCACCCTCGCCAAAATCATCGCGCTGCGTCCGGACCGGATTGCCGCCTACAGCTACGCCCATTTGCCGGAACTGGTGCGCGCACAACGGCTGATTCGTTCGGCCGACATGCCGCCACCGGAGCGCAAACTGGAATTGCTTGAACTGACTGTCCGTCGTCTGACTGAGGCCGGTTATGTCTATATCGGCATGGACCATTTCGCCTTGCCGGACGATGAGTTGGCGCTGGCCCGGGCCAATGGCACGTTGCAACGCAATTTCCAGGGTTATTCCACCCACGCCGATTGCGATTTGATCGGTCTCGGGGTGTCCTCCATCGGCAAGGTCGGCGACAGCTACAGCCAGAGCGTCAAGGAGCTTTCGCAGTACTACGCCCGTATTGATCAAGGCTTGTTGCCTGTGCATCGGGGTTACCGGTTGAGCGCCGATGATCGGCTGCGCCGTGAAGTGATCAGCGATCTGATGTGCCACGGCCGGATCGACTTTGGCAAGTTTGAAGCGCGTCATGACATCTGCTTTACCGATTACTTTGCCGATGCGCTGATGCAACTGGAGGAGCATGTTCGCGATGGCTTGCTGCAGATTCACAAAGACGCGTTGGTGTTGTTGCCCCACGGGTATTTGATGATGCGCAGCGCGGCGATGGCGTTTGATGCCTATTTGGGCGGTGATCAAAAAGGCCGGTTTTCACGTACCGTTTGAAGTCCCCAGTGTTGGCGTCCGCGATGCCAGGAGGAAATGATGAGAACCGAGTTTCAGGATCGTTTGGCGGTGGTCACGGGCGCCAGTTCCGGGATAGGCCTGGCCTTGTGTGCGGCGCTGTTGCCGCGCGGGGTCAAGGTGCTGGCGATGTCACGGAAAATCGGTGAATTGCCGGCCTTGCAGCAGATCTATGGCGAGCGCTTGCAATGGTGTGCCGGTGACGTGACCTGTCAGGATGACCTGCAGGCGCTGGCCCAACGTGCATCGACACTGGGCCCGGTGGATTATCTGGTGCCCAACGCGGGTATCGCCGAAATGGCCGATAGCCTCGACATGCCGGCCTTCCAGCGCCAGTGGGCGGTCAACGGCGCAGGGGCGTTGAATACCTTGGCGGCGTTGCGCGGGGAACTGGCGAATCCTGCTTCGGTGGTGTTTGTCGGCAGCTTCCTGACCGGCTCGAGTTTTCCCGGTCTGGCCGCCTGCATTGCCAGCAAGGCCGCGCTGGCGGCGCAGGCGCGCACATTGGCGGTGGAATTCGCGCGTTATGACGTGCGCATCAATCTGGTTTCGCCGGGGCCGACCGCGACCTCGATGTGGGACAACCTGGGGTTGAGCGACGGGGAACTCGACGACGTCGCCGACACTCTCGGCAAACGGCTGCTGCCCGGTCATTTCCTCGATGCGTCAGCGGTGGCCAATGTGATTGTCTTTCAGCTGTCTCAAGGCGCGCGGGGTGTTTATGGTCAGGACTGGAAAGTCGATAACGGTTATACCCTGAGCTGAAGAGGTAAACACAAACCCTGTGGCGAGGGAGCTTGCTCCCGCTCGGCTGCGTAGCAGTCGTAAAATCAGCACCTGCGTTTAATCTGAATGTACGCAGTGACTGCTTTTAGGGCCGCTTCGCGCCCCAGCGGGAGCAAGCTCCCTCGCCACAAGTGCGATGTGTATTTCGATATTCAGACACAAAATCTAGTGCGACGTCCCCTCGGCAAATTCGATCTTGTTGCCCACGTTGTACTTGCCCGACGGCTTGTTCATCGGCAGGCGCTTGATCTCTTTGAGGGTGTTGCTGTCGTAGACGATCAGCGCACCGTCGGTGGCCCAGATACTCAGCAGCAGGTAGCGACCGTCGCGAGTGAATTCGACGTGGGCGGCGGTCTTTCCAGGCATCGGGCGCAGGGTGTGGGCGATTTCCAGGGTCTGTTTGTCGATCAGGTGGATCGCATCGTTGTCGGGGCCGAAGAACACGTCGGTCCAGGCATACCGCGAGTTGACGTGGCTGCGCATGAAGAAGCCCGGCCCCAGGGTTGGTATTTCCTTGAGCAGTTTCCAGGTCTTGAAGTCGATGACCGAGATCAGGCCCTTGCTGATGTTCGGCGTGGCGAACACCCACTCACCGTTGCGTTTCCAGTAGGTCCCGGACCCCAGGTGCGGCATGCCCGGCAATGGAATGTCGGTGACCACCTTGCCACTGTCGAGGTCGATCACCTGACCGCCCTTGGCCTTGCGCGACGTGGCCAGCAGTTGCTTGTAGTCCGGTGAAAAGGAAAAGTCGTCCAGTACATCCTCGGCGTGGATCCGGCGCGGTTCGAAGTCCGGCGTGCCTGCGCTCGGCAGCTCCCAGACTTCCTTCACGTCCTTGAGTGCCACGATGAAGCTGTCCCGTGGCGGCGCGGTGTAGACCGCGCTGACCCGTGACGCGGTGCCGTCCTGGCCGATCGCCGGAATGGTTTTGACCAATGACAGATCACGGGCATCGAGCACCACCAGGTTGCCCGGCAAGTAGTTGCCCACCAGCACCCATCGGCCGTCCTTGCTCACCGCGAGGTTGCGGGTGTTGAGCCCGGCGCGGACCTCGGCGATCAGTTTCAGGTTATGCAAGTCATACAGGCTGATCCAGCCATCGCGAGAGGCCACGTAGACGAAGCGTCCGTCCGGCGAAAACTTCGGCCCGCCGTGCACTGCAAAGTGCGAAGCGAACCGAGCCAGCACTTCAAAGCGGTCGCCGTCGAGGATGTCGATGTGATGATCACCGGCTTCCACCACCACAAACAGGTTCAGTGGATCGGCGCGATGCTGGGGCGTGTCGGGCAGTTTGTTGATATCGGCGAGAACCGAATGACTGCCGCGAATGTCATCGTTACTCCAGGTGGGTGGGGTGGCGGGTGGTTGCTGGAGGTAGTCCACCAGCGCGTCGATCTGCGTGGCGTTGAACACGTTGGCATACCCGCTCATCTGACTCGCGGGACGACCGTCCTGGATCACGCTGCGGATTTCGTCGGGTTTGATCCGGCTCAGGCTTTCCGGCAGCAAGGCCGGTCTCGTACCGCCGAGACGGTTGGCACCATGGCAGCGCTGGCAATGCTGTTGGTAGAGATTGGCGGCCGTGTCGTTGGGCGGAACCGCTGCACCGGCATGAACCGCGCCGATCCATAACAATGGGCCAAGCACCATGCGCCTCATATCGCCACCTTGCGCTGGCGTTGCAGCGCTGCGGGGTAAAAGCGCGCCGGGAATTCCTGTTGTTGGGCAGCGAACAGATCGACCACTTTGCCGATCACCGCAAGTGTCGGAATGCCAGGTGGGCATTCCCGTGCCAAGGTCGGCAATTGGTGCAGCCTGCCTCGTGCAACATGCTGGTCGGGACGCGTGCCATTGCTGATCAGCGCCGCCGGTGTCTCGGCGGGCATTCCGGCTTCGATCAAGCGCTGGGCGATAATCCCGAGATTGGATAACCCCATGTAAAACACCAGGGTCTGGCTGCTGTCGACGAGGCTGCTCCAGGGTAATTGCAACTCACCATCGTGCTGCAGGTGCCCGGTGATGAATCGACAGGAGTTGACCAGATCCCGATGGGTCAGTGGAATGCCAGCGTAAGCGCTACACCCGGAGGCGGCAGTAATGCCGGGGACCACCTGGCAGTCAATGTTGCGTTGCAGCAGGTACTCCAACTCCTCGGCGCCACGGCCGAAGATGAACGGATCGCCACCCTTGAGCCGGACCACACGCTGCCCCAGATCGGCGAGGTCGGCGAGTAGTTCGTTGATCTGATCCTGAGGCAGGCTGTGGCAGCCGCTGGCCTTGCCGACGTAATGCCGGGCGCAGGTGAGGGGGATCAATGCCAGCAGCTCGGGGCTGATCAGGCGGTCGTAAACCACGGCGTCGGCTTGCATCAACAGGCTCCAGGCGCGCAGGGTCAGCAAGCGTGGATCGCCGGGGCCGGCGCCGACCAGGGCGACTTCGCCCGGTCTGAACGGGGACTCAAGTGCAGCCGGTAAAATAATCGATGGATGCATGGGACGTCCTTGGTACTTCATCAGGTGGGCCGGCCCCATCCTTTGTCAGATGGCTCGCCAGGCGGGTGCTTCAGTGCATGACGCAAGGGATGGTCGTTAATGGTGGTATGCCGATTTCCTCATCGCTGAGGTGGCATCCGGGGTCCTGGCCCCAGAGATCACCTTCGGCCCAGGCGCGGGTGCGGGTATTGCCGTTGCAGATGCTGAGCCAGCGGCATTGGCCACAACGGCCACCCACGGCGCGAGGATGCGCGCGCAGTTGCTGCAACAAGGCGTCCGGGCGGTCCAGCCACAGCGTGCGAAACGGTGTGTGCCGGACATTGCCCACCGAGTGCTGCCACCAATAGGTGTCGGGGTGAACTTCGCCGGTGTTGTCGATGTTGGCGATGCCGCTGCCCGAGGCATTGCCGCCCCAGGCGCGGAGCATGTGTTCCAGGCGCCGGTAATGCTCGGGTAGATGCAGGCCTACCCATTGCAGCAGGAGAATCGCGTCGGCATCGTTGTTGCCGCTGACAAAATCGCTGTCGCGACCGTGCTGGATATCTTCCCAGGCCCGTTCGAAGATCAGCGTCATCGCCTCGCGGCTCATCTGCTGCCGGGCGTCGAGCTGGCGGCTGCGTTTGCCGCGACCGCTGTAGTTGAGGTGCGACAGATAAAACTTCTGCACGTCGTATTCGCGCATCAGTGCCAGTAATTGCGGCAGCTGTGCATGATTCTCCTGGGTCAGGGTGGTGCGCAGGCCGACGCGAATGCCCTGTTCGCGACAGAGCCGGATCGCCCGCATGGAACTGGCGAAGCTGCCCTTCAATTGGCGGAAGGCGTCATGGGTGGCTTCCAGGCCATCGATGCTGATCCCGACATAGTCGAAATTCGCTGCGCGGATCTGCGCGATGTTCTGCTCATCGATCAACGTGCCGTTGGTGGACAACGCCACGAAGAAACCCTTGGCGCGGGCGTAGGCGCTGAGGACAAACAGATCGTCACGCAGCAGGGGTTCACCGCCGGAAAGAATCAATACCTTCACGCCGGCATCGTGCAGATCGTCGATCACGGTCAGTGCGGCGGGCGTATCCAGTTCGTCGCGAAAGACGCTGTCGGCGGACGTGGCGTAGCAGTGCTTGCAGGTCAGGTTGCAGCGCCTGAGCAGGTTCCAGATCACCACCGGCGGCCGGTTGCTGCCCGGTGGGCTGGTTCTGGGGGCGGGCACCTGGCCGGTCAGGGCACGCAGGTATTGGCTGATCCTCAACATGCAACTCTCCTTGAACCAGCGCGTGTTCAGCGTGGCACTGGCGGTAGCCGTAATCCGGTTTTTTTCAGGATGCGACTGCTCACCAGCATCTCGTCGGCGACACAGGCGTCGCCCAGCAAGTAGCGCAGGTGTTCGCGGTAGCTGTCGATTTCCTCGCGGCTGCGACCGTGCACCATGGCGAACAGGTTGTAGCGCCACGTGGTTCGTCGCGGGCGTCGATAACAGTGGCTGACAAAAGGCTGTGCGCCGATCAGCGCGCCGAGGCGCGGCATGTCGGTGTCGCGCACATCCCAAACGGTCATGCCGTTGTAGCGATAGCCGAGGCGATAGTGGTTGGGGACGGCGGCAATGCGCCGGATCGCGCCCTCGGCCTGCAAGCGCTTGAGCAGATCCAAGGTGGATTCGATGCTCAGGTCCAGCTGTTCGGCGAGCCAGGCCCACGGGTCATTCAGCAGCGGCAGGCCGGCCTGGGTCAGTTCAATCAGCCGGTGTGCCAGGGTGTCTTCAGACCGGGAAGTACAGACCGACATGGTAAGTCTCCTCTTTAGGCAAGTTGAGCAGCGGCAAACCGGTCAGGGTTTCGATGTATTGCAAGGTTTCGGTGACGTCTTGTTCGGTCGCGCAGGCGAGCACGAACCACATGTTCCAGGCGTGTTCGCGCCGGTAGTTGTGCGCCACTTCAGGCAGGGTGTGCAGTTGCTCGGCGACCTCTTCGAACCGTTCTTCCGGCACTGCCAGCGCCGCGAGGGTGAAGGCGCCACCGAGGCGTTCGATGTCGAACATCGGACCGAAGCGCGTGAGTATTCCTTCACAGAGCAGTTCGTGGAGGCGGTGGAGCAATTCAGGGCTGCTGCTGTCCAGTTCGCTGGCCAGCGCCTGCCAGGGGTTACGCACCAGCGGCAGGCCCAGTTGCAAGCGGTTGATCAACCGACGGTCAAGATCATCCATGGGGCTTGGTTCCCGTTGAGGAGGCGGCAAAGCGTGCGCCGCATTGTTTGTAGGCATGGGTGCTGAACAGCAGTTGATGGGGCAGGTCACTCAGCAAGTGTTCTTCCAGCAACGCCTGGATCTGCGCCTCGACCTGCGCGCGTTGGCGTCCGTGAACCATGCAGAACAGGTTGTAGCGCCACTGCGGCAGGCGCCGTGGCCGTTGATAGCAGAGGGTGATACCGGCTGCTCGCCCCAGGCGCTGGCCGACTTCATCGATCAGCGCGTCCGGAACATCCAGCACCAGCATGGCGTTGGCGGTAAAGCCCAGTGCGCGATGGTTGAGCACCAGGCCGACCCGACGAAACAGCCCCTGTTCGTGCCACTGGTGCATCTGCGCGAGCACCTGGTTTTCGTCGGCGTTTATCCGTTCCGCGAGGGCCTGATAGGGGCGCGAAACACGCGGTAATCCGTCTTCCAGGTGCCTTCGTAAGGCCAGTGTCTGTTCGGGGCTCAATCCTGGTGTCATAGGCCTTCTCCCAAGGCAAAACCGAGGTCGATGCGGTAAGCGGTCAACATCGGCAGATCCAGCGCTATGAGGCCGGTTTCGTTCTCAAGTGCTTCGAGAACGCGTTCGATGTGGGGGCGATCAGGCCCGGTCAGCACAAACCACAGGTTGTAGAAATGCTCCCGTGCGTAGTTGTGATTGACCTCGGGATACTGGCTGACGCGCTCGGCGACCTGTTGCAGACGTTCGGCGGGCACGGCGAAGGCGGCGAGGGTGCTGGCCCCGGCGCGGCTGTGTTCGAACACCGGGCCGATCCGTGAGAGGGGGCCGGCCTGAGCCATTTTTTCCAGACAATCCATCACCTGGGCCTCGCGGCAACCGAGAATCCGGGCCATCTCCTTGTAAGGTTCCGGGCACAACGGCATGCCGTGCTGGAAGCGGTCGATCAGTTGGCGGCTGAGCAGGTCGAGGTTCATTTCAATAGCCCATTTTCTGCGCGCGACTGCTGAAGAAGATGCCGCTCGGCGCGGTGGCGGGAAGGGTGCTCAGCTGCTTCAGGCTGTACGGATCCCAGACCTGAACCTGATCGCCATCGCGTAACGACAGCCACAACTGGTCGCCGCGCGCGGTGAATTCCATGTGCAGCACCGCCGGCCCCGGTCGCAGATCGGCGACTACGGCACGGGTTTCGGTGTCGATGACCTGGACCCGATCGTTGTCCGGGTAGGCGAAATTGACCCACAGTTGCCGACCGTCCGGCCGCGACGTGACGAACACCGGTTGGCCGGCCACCGGGATGGCAGCGGTCTGCTGCCACGTGCGGGAATCCATCACCAGCACCTGATGACGGCCGACGGCGGGCACGAAGGCCTGGTTGTCGGCAACGGCCCAACCCTCCAGATGCGGCATCTTGTAGACGGGCAACTTCGCCTGGCCGCGTCCGTAATCACCGAGCACTCGCTGCACCCCGCGCTCGGGGTGCCAGAGGTCGAGTTGCGCCATGCCGTCTTCGCCGAACAGCCCAGCCATGTAATAGCGACCATCGGGGGTAATCAGCGCGTCGTAGGGTTGCTGGCCGATGCCGGTGAAGCGGCTGATCCGTGGCGTGCTGCCCAGACTGAAATCGGCGGTCCAGATCTCGCCGGTATCGAACAGGCTGAACACAAAACGCTGACCGGGCGCGTCGACCAGGCCGACCACCCGTGAGCGTTTGCTGCCATCGGCGAGCGGTGTCGCGGGAATATCGGCCACCTGTTGCAGAGTGACGGCATCGAACACCTTCACGCCGCCGGGCACGTAGTTGGAGACTGCGATCAACTGGCCGTCCTGACTGATGGCGCCGCCGATGCTGTTGCCGCCCTGGATGACGCGATGGTCGATGCGTTGGGTCAGCAGGTCGATTTTGCTCAACCCGCCGTCGCGGCCGAACACATAGGCATAACGCTGGTCGCGGGAAAACACCACCGAGGCATGGGACAGATCGCCGAAGCCCTCGAGGCGGGCCAGCGCAGTGTGGGTAGCGCTTTCGATGATTTGCACGCTGCCGGTGGCGCGCTCCACCACCACGCCCAGATCGCCGGTACCACGCAAAGGTGACTGAGCGCAGGCGGACAACAACAGCCCGGTCGCCGCTAAAAGCAGGGTTGAACGGATCATGGTGCGGGATATCCCTGGAGAAGAAGATCGACCAGCCAACGGATGTCGTCCGGGCTGAGCAACGGGGCCCAACCGGGCATCGCGGTGCCGGGGCGGCCTTGGGTGACGGTGGCAATCAGGCTGTCGCGGGACTTGCCTGCCAGCGTTGCACGCGTCAGGTCCGGACCCAATCCGCCGGTCATGTGCAGTCCATGACAGGCGCCGCAATCCTGGGCCAGCAAGTGCTCGAGTTGGGCCTGACGCTTGGCGTTCGGTGCCGCAACCGAGGTCGCGCAAAAAAGGAGGAGGGCCGCCAGAACCACTGCGTGTCGATGAACCGTCATGGCGCCCTCCGTTGGCTATTTGAGACTCAGGACCCAAGTTGCAAGCGTCTTCGCTTCGTCTTCCGTCACCGGGTTGGCCGGCATTGGTATCGGGCCCCAGTTACCTTGCGTACCGTTCTTGATGTGGTTGGCCAGAGTGTCCGTGGCACCGGCCACGCCAGCGTTCCTGGCGGCTACTTCCTTGAGCGCCGGGCCGACTAATTTAGTGTCGATGGAATGGCAGGCGGCGCAGGGTTTGCTCTTGAACAGCTCCGGCGCGTCTTGGGCCACCACCGGTTGCAGGCTCAATGCGCCGGTCAGGGCGATCAGTGAAAGCAGGGTATTTTTCATGAGGATTCCTTTCATTGATGGAGCTCAATAAATGTCGTGTTGGGTGTTGTAGACGTTGAATTTCCCGGTGGGGGTGATCAGTCGCTTGTCCTTGATCACCGATTTGAGCTTCAGCGTTTTGTCGTCGATCACCACCAGCGCCGATTCGTCCGACTGGCCGCTCCACACGGAGAACCAGACCTCGTCGCCAGCCTTGTTGTATTCCGGCTGCACGACCCGCATGGCCCCTTGCTTGATGCCGGCGTACTCGGCGATGGGCAGCACGGTGTAGCCGGCGTCGAGTTTGTCGATGTTGAACACCGCCACCGACTGACTCAGTTTGGCGTCCGGGTTGAGGGTGGTGTCGACGTACAGGTGACGGGAGTCGGGGTGGGTTTTGATGAACAGCGATCCACCGCCCTGACCCTTGAGCGAGGCGACCTGTTTCCAGGCATATTGCGGGTGTTTGACCGGGTCGGTACCGATCAAGGAGATGCTCTCGTCACCCAGATGGCTGGTGGCCCAGACCGGCCCGTAGGTCGGGTGGTCGAAGTTGGCACCGCGACCGGGGTGAGGGGTTTTGCCGACGTCGACCAGGGCCGCCAGATTGCGCTCCTTGGAATCGATCACGGCGACTTTGTTGGAGTTGTTGGCGGCGGTCATGAAGTAGCGATGGGTGCTGTCCCAACCGCCGTCATGCAGGAAAGGGGCGGCATCGATGTAGGTGATGGTGAGGTTTTTGATGTCCTGGTAATTGACCAGCATGACCTTGCCGGTTTCCTTGACGTTGACGATGAACTCCGGCCATTCGTGGGAGGCGATGATCGCCGCGACCCGGGGTTCCGGGTGATATTCCTGCTTGTCGACAGTCATGCCGCGGGTCGAGACGATCTGTTTGGGCTCCAGGGTTTCGCCATCCATGATGGTGAATTGTGGTGGCCAATAGGAGCCGGCGACCGTGTATTTGTCTTCGTAACCCTTGAACTTGGAGGTCTCCACCGAGCGCGCCTCGATGCCCACTTTGACTTCGGCGACCTTGGTCGGCTCCACCGGCCACAGGTCGATCATGTCGATCCGGGCGTCTCGACCAATCACCAGCAGGTAGCGACCGGAGGCAGAAATGCGCGAGATGTGCACCGCGTAACCGGTCTCGATCAGCTTGACGATTTTCTTGCTGTCACCGTCGATCAGGGCAATCTTGCCGTCATCGCGCAACGTCACTGAAAACAGGTTCGGCAGATTGAGTTTGCTCAGTTGCTTCTTCGGACGATCCTCGGGCTTGACCAGCACTTTCCAGGTTTTCAGCGTCTCGGCCATGCCCCATTCCGGTGGCGTGGGCGGTGTGTGCTGGATGAACTTGGCCATGGCCGTGATCTGATCCTTGGTCAGTGCATTGGATGTTCCCCAGTTCGGCATGCCCGCCGGTGAACCGAAGGTAATCAACGCCTCCAGATACGGTTGGCCGCGAGACTGGGTGATGTCCGGCGTCAGTGGTTTACCCGTGGCGCCTTTGCGCAGCACGCCGTGACAGCCGGCGCAGCGCTGGAAGTAGATTTCCTTGGACGCGTCGAACTCGGCCTGACTCATGTCGGGCGCTCCGGCGGTTTTGACCATCAGCGGGCCGGCCGCAGCAGCGGCGGGTTCCTCGGCTCTGGCTGCGTGAGTCACCGCGAGGGCCAGCGCCGACCACAGTGTGGCGACAGTCAGAGCAAACGTTTTTCTATTGCTGATCAGCATTCCATTTCTCCTCAGGCAAGACCTTTGCGATGTGCTGGAACGGCAGCGCAGAACGCAGGTTCTTAGTGCCGTGCAAGGCTATGCCCGAGCAGGCCAATGCTTGCTTGACCGCGATCAAGTTTGCCGGCCATGTCACTTGCCAGGTTGTCGCAGGCGCCCGTAGCGTGTGGCTTGAATCCGCTTTTGGAACAGACAGCCCATGGACCGAATCCAGTCTTGCGAACCCTTCTATCAACCGCTCAATAATGAGGAGGCGCTGTTCGAGCAAGCCTGGCGACACGGCATGCCGGTGCTGATCAAAGGCCCGACGGGGTGCGGCAAGACCCGTTTCGTCCAGCACATGGCCCATCGGCTGAAGCTGCCGCTGTACACCGTGGCGTGCCATGACGACCTGAGTGCCGCCGACCTGATTGGCCGTCATCTGATTGGCGCCCAAGGCACCTGGTGGCAGGACGGGCCGCTGACCCGCGCGGTGCGTGAAGGCGGCATTTGTTATCTGGACGAAGTGGTCGAGGCGCGGCAGGACACGGTGGTCGTACTGCACCCACTGGCCGATGATCGTCGCGAGTTGTTCCTGGAGCGCACCGGCGAAGTGTTGCAGGCGCCGTCCTCATTCATGCTGGTCGTGTCGTACAACCCCGGCTACCAGAACCTGCTCAAAGGCATGAAGCCCAGCACCCGACAACGTTTCGTGGCGATGCGTTTCGGCTATCCGCCGGTGGCCGATGAAGAGCGCATTGTCGCCAGGGAGGCTCAGGTGGACAGCGCGTTGGCGGCGCAAGTGGTCAGGTTGGGGCAGGCCCTGCGAAGGCTGGATCAACATGATCTTGAGGAAGTCGCCTCGACGCGGCTGCTGATTTTTACTGCGCGAATGATCCGCTCCGGCATGAGCCCGCGTGAAGCGTGCATGGCTTGCCTGGCCGAGCCGCTGAGCGATGATCCGCTGACGGTTGCGGCGCTGATGGGCGTGGTTGATGTCCACTTCGGCTGAGTCCAGGGGCGTTGCGCGTGGCCACCTGCCGGGCGATCTGGCGATGTGGTTTTTCATTTTGGCCGAGTTGTCGGTGTTCGCCATCCTGATTCTGGCGTTCGCCGTGACTCAGGCACTCAAGCCGCAGCTGTTCGGTGAAAGCCGTCAATTGCTCAACACCTCTACCGGCCTGGCGATGACCCTGAGCCTGCTCACCGCCGGGCTGTTCGCCGCGCTGGCTCAGGAGCAGGTCAGGCGTTCCCGGTCCCGCCACGGCGCCGTGCTTCTGCTGGCCGCGTTGCTTGCCGGCAGCGTCTACGTGGTGTTGAAGCTTACCGAATACCGGCACTTGCTGGCTTCGGGGCTGGGCATGGAGCACAACACGTTTTTCACCCTCTACTGGATCCTCACCGGTTTTCATTTTCTCCATGTGCTGCTCGGCATGGTCATTCTCGGATGGCTGGCCGAGCGCTGCCGTCGAGGCCTGTACAACGCCGCCAACCGCAGCGGGTTTGAATCGGGCGTGCTGTATTGGCACATGGTCGATCTGATCTGGGTCGTGCTGTTTCCGCTGGTGTACGTGCTGAATTGACGGAGGTTCTGATGTCAGCTTCCAGGTTGTTGCTCGTCTGCTGGGCAGCGTTGGCCACATTAAGCGTGTGCACCGTTGTGTTGTCACAAGTCGGCGCGACGTGGCTGTTGTCCATTGCCATTTTGCTGGTGGCGGTCGGCAAGGCCTGGCTGATCACCGATGGCTTCATGGAGATGCGCCATGCGCCGCGATTGTGGCGCCGGTTGATGGTGAGCTGGGCGCTGGTGTTGGCGGCCGTTGTGGGGCTGACGCTGGTGTCGATCGGCTAACCAATCCATGTAGCAGCTGGCGCAGCCGAACGCAGGCTGCGCCAGCTGCTACATGGACCGAGTACGACTTAAGCGTATTACCCGACCAAAACCATCTGCCTTTCTTGATCGCCATCAAGCAGGTTTTACCCCCTCGCTTTCTATCATGGGCACGCCAAGCAAAGAGGAAGCGACCATGTCAGAGACCTTCACCAAAGGCATGGCCAGGAATATCTACTTCGGGGGAAGCGTCTTTTTCTTCCTGATATTCCTGGCCTTGACCTATCACACGGAACAGACCTTTCCAGTGCGCAGCAACGAAGCGCAGTTAACCGAATCAGTGATTCGCGGCAAGACGGTCTGGGAGCAAAACAACTGCGTCGGCTGCCACACGTTGCTGGGCGAGGGCGCCTACTTTGCGCCAGAGCTGGGCAACGTATTCCAGCGACGCGGCGGGGAGGAGGGCTTTAAACCTTTTCTGCATGCCTGGATGAAAATGCAGCCGCTGGGCGTACCGGGCCGACGAGCGATGCCGCAGTTCAAGTTGAGCGAGCAAGAGGTGGATGACATCGCCGAGTTCCTCAAATGGAGCTCGAACATCAACACCAATGGCTGGCCGCCAAACAAGGAGGGCTAAGAGATGAGCATCGCTAATCCGCATCTGAAATTCGCCTCGCAAGCCGTGGCCAAACCGTACTTCGTGTTTGCCCTGATGCTGTTTCTCGGTCAGGTGCTGTTCGGTTTGATCATGGGGGTGCAATACGTGATCGGAGACTTTCTGTTCCCGATCATTCCCTTCAACGTGGCGCGGATGGTGCACACCAATCTGCTGATCGTCTGGTTGCTGTTCGGCTTCATGGGCGCCGCCTATTACCTGATTCCGGAAGAGGCCGACCGCGAACTGCACAGCCCGAAGCTGGCGATCATTCTGTTTTGGGTATTCGCCGCTGCTGGTGTGCTGACGATTCTTGGCTATCTGCTGGTGCCTTATGCGGGCCTGGCCAAACTGACGCATAACGAGCTGTTGCCGACCATGGGCCGGGAGTTCCTGGAGCAGCCGACCATCACCAAGATGGGCATCGTGGTGGTGTGCCTGGGTTTTCTCTATAACATCGGCATGACCTTGCTCAAAGGTCGCAAGACCACCGTCAGCATGGTGATGATGACCGGGTTGATCGGCCTTGCGGTGTTCTTCCTGTTCTCCTTCTACAACCCCGGTAACCTGGCCCGCGACAAGTTCTACTGGTGGTGGGTGGTGCATCTTTGGGTGGAAGGCGTGTGGGAGCTGATCATGGGCTCGATGCTCGCCTTCGTGCTGATCAAGATCACCGGTGTCGACCGGGAAGTCGTGGAGAAATGGCTCTACGTGATCATCGCCATGGCGCTGATTACCGGGATCATCGGCACCGGTCACCACTTCTTCTGGATCGGTGCGCCCGAGGTCTGGCTGTGGGTCGGCTCGATCTTCTCCGCATTCGAACCGCTGCCGTTCCTGGCCATGGTGATCTTTGCCTTCAGCATGGTGAAGAACCGTCGTCGGCAACACCCCAACCGTGCCGCCACGCTGTGGGCCAAGGGCACCACGGTCACGGCGTTCTTCGGTGCGGGTGTCTGGGGCTTTCTGCATACCCTGGCGCCGGTCAACTTCTACACCCACGGTTCGCAATTGACGGCAGCGCACGGTCACCTGGCTTTCTACGGTGCTTACGCGATGATCGTGATGACCTTGATCAGCTACGCCATGCCACGACTGCGCGGGCTGGGTGAAGCGGGTGACGAGCGTTCACAGACCCTCGAAGTCTGGGGCTTCTGGTTAATGACCCTGTCGATGGTGATGATCACGCTGTTCCTCACCGCGGCCGGTGTCGTACAGGTTTACCTGCAACGCTGGCAGGCCGATGGGATCGCATTGCCATTCATGGCTACGGTCGAACATCTGCAAGTGCTGTTCTGGGCGCGTCTGGGTGCTGGTATCGGCTTCTTCGCCGGGCTGCTCTGTTACCTGTTCAGCTTCAAGCAACGTGGCCGCGCAGCCTTGCGCGCTCCGGCGGCGGTTGTACCTTCATGATCGGGTGCAATGGCTAGGAAAAGGTCGGCCCGGCTGATACAGCGGGCCGTTTTTTGGTTCCAGCAAGGGCAAGCACCATGGCGTTTACCGTCGAACTGGAAGAGTGGGTAGGCAGTGTCTGGCATCGTTTCATCACCCGGCGCGCCAGCCCGGACTTCCCCGAAGCACGGGTTGAACTGGCCAGCCAGCAACGCCCGCTGGCGCTGTTGTTTCGCGCCATGGGTGGTGCCAATGGCGTCGGTGTGGAAGCGGCCAGCGACCGCGATCTGCTGCTGCGACGCAATGTGTTGCAGCAAATCGCCGGCACCTGCAAACAAGTACCGCTGGCGTGGTGTGACGAGCGTAATTTACGGCTGCCGTCGAGCCTGGCGGTGTTTCCCGAAGTGGCACTGAATGAGGAACTCTATCGCTGGCTCGCGTTGCTGGCGGCGCAGGCCGGGCCGATGCGCCACTGGGGCCGGGACAATCAACGCTGGACGCAACAGCTGCTGCGACGCTATCCCGCGTTGCGTGTTCGTTACCAACGACTGGTCGATGCCCATCTGCAATTGCGCCCCGATCCGGCCTCGTTGAACGCCAGCGAATCGGCACTGGAACGGGCGTTATGCCAGGCGTTGCGCGAGCCCGGCAGTGTCGAGCATTTTCCCCGCAGCGAACGGGCCGCGTGGCCGCTGCCGCTGTGGTTGTACCCGCCGCAACACCTCGTCAGCCCCCAGGCTGCCGATCTGGGCGATGAGTCCGAAGAGTCTTTGACCACGCCACCCGGCGAGCAGAAAGGCGGGCGTAAGCGCGCGACGCGGATCGATGAAAGCACCCGTGAAGGCGGGCTGCTGGTGGTGCGTCTGGAGAACCTGTTCAGCTGGACCGAGCACGTGGAGCTGGATCGCTGGTCGGATGACAGCGAAGACCCGGACGCTGCCCGAGTCGCCGACGACCTGGATGAATTGACGCTGTCGCGCACACGCCTGCGCAAGGGGGGCGGTCTCAAGCTGCATCTGGATTTACCACCGGCCGATGTCGACGATATTCCCCTCGGCGAGGGCATCAAGTTGCCGGAGTGGGACTATCGCAAACAACGGATGCAGGACAGCTTCGTCAACCTGCAAATGCTGGTGCCCCGCGACTGTGAGGCGCAGCCGCTGCCGCTACGCCTGAAGGCCTCGGCGCACCGTTTGCGGCGTCAGTTCGAGCACCTGCGCAATGATCGTCAATGGTTACGCCAACAACCTCAGGGATCAGAGCTGGACATGCAGGCCTGGCTGGATTTTCACGTTGATCGCGAGCATGGCCAGTGCGCCGAACGCGGTTTGTTCATGGAGCAGCGGCAGACTCGCCGCGACCTGGCGTGCCTGTTGCTGGCCGACGTGTCGATGTCCACTGACGCCCACCTGAACGATCAGCATCGTGTCATCGACGTGATCCGCGACAGCCTGCTGCTGTTCGGCGAAACCTTGTCGGTGCTGGGTGATGATTTCGCCCTGTACGGGTTTTCCTCGTTGCGTCGTCAGCAAGTGCGCATGCAGGAACTCAAGTCGTTCACCCAGCGGTATGACGACAACACCCGAGGTCGTATTCAAGGTCTCAAACCGGGGTATTACACACGCATGGGCGCCGCCATTCGCCAGGCCACGCAACTATTGGGCAAGAGTAAGCGGCGCAGCAAACTGTTGTTGCTGCTGACGGATGGCAAACCGAATGATCTGGATCTGTATGAGGGGCGTTACGGTGTTGAAGATACCCGCGAGGCGGTGCTGGAGGCACGGCGTCAGGGGCTGACGCCGTTCTGTATCACGATCGATCGCGAGGCCGGGGATTACCTGCCGTACATGTTCGGCGCCAATGGCTACACATTGATCCGTCAGCCCGAACAACTGCCCCTGCGCTTGCCGCAGTTGTACCGCCAACTGACCCAACTGTGATGTCCTTGACCATCTGCGTCCCTGTAGCAGCTGCCGAGCGTGCGAGGCTGCGTTCGGCTGCGCAGCAGTCGTAAATCCTGAGCCCACGGTATTCCTGAATCACCGCGGTGAATGGTTTTACGACTGCTGCGCAGCCGAACGCAGGCTGCGCCAGCTGCTACAGGGATATGTGCGATCTTCAGCTGCGCGGCAGCCAGAAAAACATCACCACGCAAAAGACCGTCAGGCCAACGCAGAACCACATGAATCGGCGCTGTCGACGTTCCCCGGCGTGTTCAGCCAGTGCCGGCAGGGGCATGCCGCATTGGTGGCACTCGGTTTCTTGTGAAAGGTTGGCATGTTGGCAATACAGGCAGACGGGCATGGCACTCACTCGAACTGTTCCAGGCGCAGACGATCAAGAATGGCGATCTGACGGCCGTCCTGGGTGATGATGTTTTCATCGATCAAGCGGCGGATGATTCGCGAAAAGGTTTCTGGCTGGATCGACAGATGCCCGGCAATCAGTTGCTTGGCCATCGGCAGTTCGAATTGGCAGTCAACGGTTTGCTGGCGCACCAGTTGCGTCAGCAGATAACGCACGACCCGGTGGGTGGCGTTTTTCAGCGACAGGGTTTCGATTTCGTTGACCCGTTGATGTAAGCGAACGCAGAGTTTGCCCAGCAGTGCAAAGGTCAGCCGGCTATTGCTCTGCAGCAGGCGCATGTAGGTGCTGTTGGATAAACGATAGAGCTGGGTGGGGCAGATCGCTTCGGCCGAGGCCACATAGTTTGGGGTGTCCATCAGCATCATCGCCTCGGCGAAGGTTTGCCGCTCACTGATGACCTCGAACACTTTCTCCTGCCCATCCGGTGTCAGCCGGTAGATTTTTACCGCGCCGGCAATCACGAAATAGAACGCATCGGCCGGCTCACCCTGACGAAACAACGGCTCGCCTTTGTCGATGCTCAGCAATTGGCTGGTACTCATCAATTCGTCCAGCTGTTCTTCGTTCAGCGGTTCGAACAGATGATGACTGCGCAGAATCTGGTGATGGACGCGGTGAAGCACCATGAGAATTCATCCTGAAGATTGAGAAGGGGACTGGCGATCAAGTCAGACGAGGCCCAGGGAAACGCCGCTGGCCACGGCCAGGATTGAGGTCAGCACCACGAACCAGGCCAGTGGCTGGATGACTTTTTTCATGACGACTCCGGGTAATCGAGAGGGGGGTCAGGGTTTCCGTAAGGTTGCCCATGCTGAGCAAGACGCGGGCCAGGCCCGGAGGCCTTTGTTTAGTGGGGTTCTCAGCGACCAGGGTAGAAAATACCGTGATCTTTAGGGTTTAAATAACCATTAAAGGGTCATTTATACCCTGAGCCGATCACCCTGTGGCGAGGGAGCTTGCTCCCGCTGGAGTGCGAAGCGCTCCCAAACATCGGCCGTCGCAAACCGACAGATACAACGCGTCAGCCGGTTTACGGCTGCTGCGCACCCGAGCGGGAGCAAGCTCCCTCGCCACAAAGGGCACGCGCTCGGTATCGAGGCACGCCCCTTGCACACTTGATCTGCGACAACGGCAATGGATCGGTAATACCCGATGATTGCCCCTGGATTTGCCTCGGCACCTGCGGGTTGGTGTCAGGTCAGCAGCAAGGTAGAGGAGTGGTTTTATGCAAGTGCTTGACCGCCGTAAAGCGATGGCAATCACGCCGCTGTTTCGGCTGGCCTTTCGGCCATTTTTCCTCGCCGGTTGCCTTTTGGCGGTGCTGGCCATTCCGCTCTGGCTGGCGGCCTTCAGTGGTTCGATTTCCAACTGGCAGCCGGCGGGCGGATGGCTGGGCTGGCATCGGCATGAATTGTTGTTCGGGTTCGGCTTGGCGATTATCGCGGGCTTTCTGTTGACGGCGGTGCAGACCTGGACTGGTCGTCCCGGCCTAAGCGGCAAACCGTTGGCCGCGCTGGCGTTGCTGTGGTTGTTGGCGCGGGTGGCCTGGCTGGCCAATGCGCCATTGCCGTTGCTCGCAGTACTGGAACTGGCGTTCCCGTTGGCGGTGGCGGTACTCATGGGCTTCACCTTGTGGAAAGTGCGGCAGAAACGTAACTACCCGATTGTGGTGGTCTTGATGTTATTGGCCTTGGCTGACGGGTTGTCTCTGTACGGCCTGGTCGAGGGGCATGAAGGCTGGCAGCGCCAAGGCGTACTGAGCGGCCTCTGGCTGGTGGCGGCGATGATGGGGTTGATCGGCGGGCGGGTAATTCCGTTCTTCACCCAGCGCGGCCTTGGTCGGGTTGAAGGCGTTGTCGCCTGGCCCTGGCTGGATCGATTGCTGTTGGTCGGTTCGCCGCTGGTGGCGTTGTTGTATGCCGCAGGACCTGCGCTCGTCCCCAATGTCTGGGTGGGTCTGCTGTTCGCGGTGCTGGCGGCAGGGCATCTGGTGCGCCTGGTGCGCTGGCATGACCGGGCACTCTGGCGCGTGCCGTTGCTGTGGTCGCTGCATCTGGCTTATGGCTGGTTGGCGGTGGCTTGTCTCGGGATGGCGCTGTGGCATTTCGGTGTGCCGATCAACCCGAGTCTGGCGGTGCATTGCCTGACCATAGGGGCCATGGCTGGCCTGGTGCTGGCGATGATCGCGCGGGTCAGCCTCGGCCACACCGGTCGACCCCTGGAACCGCCATCGGGCATGACCCTGGCCTTCATTTTGCTCAACCTGGCGTGTCTGAGCCGGGTCGTGTTGATTCTGTTCTTCCCGTTGGCCGCATTGTGGCTGGCCGGTTTGTGCTGGGCGCTGGCGTTTGCGCTGTATGCCTGGCGCTACGGGCCGATGCTGCTGCGGACCCGGGTTGACGGTCATCCGGGATGAATACGCGAATGAATGGAGGCAGCCGCTGATGTATCCCTTTTTACTGGTCACGCATTTGCTGGCGGCGATTGCCTTCATTGGCACGCTGTTTTTCGAGGTGGTTATCTGGCATCGCGCTCGCCAGCAGTTGACGGACGTATCGCAAGTGACGGCGGACCAGGCGATTGCCGTGCGCTCGCGCAAAGTGCTGCATGGCGTGGTGTTGCTGTTGTATGGCGCCGGCATCGGTTTGGCGTGGCAGTACCGGGGCGCATTGAGTCAGCCGTTGGCCAGCAGTTTTGGTACGTTGCTGAGCCTGAAAATCCTGTTGGCCCTGAGCATCATTGGTCATTACTTGCTGCTGGCCTATTGGCTGACCCACGGGCGCCTGACCGCGACCCGCGCATGCTGGATTCGCCGCAGTATTCTCGGGCACATGGTGTTGATCGTGATCCTGGCCAAGGCCATGTTCTATTGGCACGGCTGATCGCAATACGTCCCTCATAAACAAAACCCGCGTCATCCGGTTGGATGGCGCGGGTTGGGGGGGCGGCAATCGATCAATGGCGGGGGTTCAAGGCATTAATGAACAACACGTTGTTTTCCAGGTGGATGTGTTGCATCAAGTCGTCCTTGAACTCCCGCAGCCCGCGATAGAGGGCGCGCCAGGTGTTACAGGCATCGGCGGGCGGGATGATGTGATTGGTCAGGGCGAGCATTTGTTCCAGTGCCTGGCCATGTTGATCATGTTCGAAACGCAGCACCTGTATCGGCGGTGCGGCCTGAGGACCAACGCCTTGTTGCAGCATCGGGAACAGCACTTGTTCTTCCTTGAGCATGTGGCCTTCGAGCTCCTGCTGCATGTCAGTCAGCAGATCGGCCAGGCCGTTGGGACAGCTGCTGCGTGCACCATGGACCTGTTCGACGCGGCGAGCCAGACGGATCAGTTCCGGCAGTTGCTCGCGGTGGCGGGCGTGGTAGCGCGTCAGAAGATGGGCGATCAGCAGTTCCGACGGTTCGTTGCGCCAGTCGTGCTGGGTTTCGCCAGCGTCTTGCAGAACCTGCAGGGCGTCGGCGATGAGGACCGGGTCGAGGTTTTTGCCAAGGGCCGCTTCACGCAGGCTTTTATGCCCGCCGCAACAGAAGTCCAGTTTGAAGGTGTGAAAGATCCGGGTGGCACCGGGAATGTCGCAGGCCAGTTGGCCGAGGCTTTGTTCCAATAGGGGCTGGCTCATCAGGGTTCCTTGTTTGGGTTTCAACGGTTCCCCAGGCTCATTGCACCCGGCATGCCATTTTTAACGTATTGAAAAACATGGATTAATTTTTAGTTGTGGTGATATTCACCCTGATGCTTCAGGGTAAATACAACTATAGAGGGTGATGACTACCATGCTGCGAGAAAGCCTGGCGGCCGACCTGATCGTCGAGTTGCCCAATGCCGTGCGGTTGCAACGACTGGTCCAGACCCTGCGCGAATACTTCAACAGTGGCGCCGTGGGCTTGCTGCGTCTGGATGACGACAGCCTCAGGCCCGTGGCGACGGTGGGGCTGGTGCATGAAGCGTTGGGACGCCGGTTCGTCATCGCCCAGCATCCTCGGCTGGCGGCGATCATGGCGTCGCGCGAGCCGACCTGGTTCGAGCCCGACAGTCGCCTGCCCGACCCCTATGATGGCTTGCTCGACAACCACGTCGGCGAACCGCTGCCAGTGCATGACTGCATGGGCGTGAGCCTCTATGTCGAGGGGCGGATCTGGGGCGCGATCACCCTCGATGCGCTGCACGCCGGAACCTTCGACAACCGGGCGCGGGAAGAACTCAAGCGTTGCACTTTGCAGATCGAAGCCGCCGTGCGGGTCACTCGCCTGGAGCAGGAAAACCGCAGCTTGCGCCTGTCCCGCAGCGATCCCCAGGACTTGCGCATGCCCGTCGGGGAGGGCGAGATCCTTGGGCAAAGTGAGGTGTTGCATCAGTTGCTCAATGAGCTGGATGTACTGGCCGATTCCGATCTGCCGGTATTGCTGCTGGGCGAGACCGGCGTCGGCAAAGAGTTGTTTGCCCGGCGCTTGCATCGTCTTTCAAGGCGCCACCACAAACCGCTGATACAGGTTAACTGCGCAGCCTTGCCGGAGTCGCTGGCGGAGAGTGAGTTGTTCGGGCATGTCAAAGGCGCCTTTTCCGGTGCCACCAGTGACCGCGCCGGACGGTTCGATGCCGCCAACGGTGGCACGCTGTTTCTTGATGAAGTCGGGGAGTTGCCCTTGAGCGTGCAAGCGAAATTGCTGCGCACCCTGCAAAACGGCGAGATCCAGCGGCTGGGCGCCGACAAGCCTTTGCACGTCGATGTGCGAATCATCGCCGCCACCAATCGGCACCTGCCGGACAGCATCCGCGATGGCTTGTTTCGCGCCGATCTGTATCACCGTCTCTCGGTGTACCCGGTGCCGATTCCGGCCCTGCGCGAGCGTGGTCACGATGTGTTGATGCTGGCCGGGCATTTTCTGGAGCTCAATCGGGCGCGGCTCGGCCTGCGAGGTTTGCGTTTGTCGCCGGCGGCGGAGCGAGCCTTGCTGGCATACACCTGGCCGGGCAATGTGCGCGAACTGGAGCACGTCATCAGTCGGGCGGCGTTGAAGCAGCTCAGTCGCGGGACGAGTCGCACATCGATCATGACGCTGGAGCCAGAGGTTCTCGATCTCGACAGCCCGATGGCCGCGCCGGGGGCAGAGGTCGAGCCATCCCGGGACATTACGGCTGATCTGCCGTTCCAGCCCCTGGGCGAAGCCGTCGATGATTACCAGCGCAAGAAGATCCTCGAGGCCCTGAGCCTGTCCGGGGACAACTGGGCCAGCGCCGCGCGGATGCTGGAAGTCGACCCCAGCAATTTGCACAAACTGGCGCGACGCCTGCGTCTGAAGTAGGTCAGGGCGCTGCCGTGTCGACGCTCGGTGTTGATGGCGGTCAAGGTGGTATCGCGCAGTGCCTCGCACACTGCGCAAAACCTTCCGGAGATCACTGTCATGCCCCTGTCCCTGGCCCAAATGCGCCGCAACTACACCCTTAATGGCCTGCAAGATGAGGCTGCGCTGGACGATCCGCTGGCGATGTTCCGGCAATGGCTGCAACAGGCCCGCGATACCGAGTGCGCACCTGTCGAGGCCAATAGCATGGTGCTGGCGACGGTCGATGATGAAGGGCGGCCGCACTGCCGGGTGCTGTTGCTCAAAGGCTTGAGCGATGAAGGCTTTACATTTTTCGGCAATTATCAGAGCGACAAGGGGCGGCAACTGGCCGCCAATCCCTATGCCGCCATGACGTTTTTCTGGCCGGGGCTGGAGCGTCAAGTGCGCATCGAAGGCCGGGTGTCCAGGCTCGACCCGCAACTCTCGGATGCATACTTCGATTCCCGCTCGATGGCCAGTCGCCTGGGCGCCTGGGCTTCACCGCAAAGCCGTCCGTTGGCCAGCCGTGCAGCGCTGGAGTCGATGCTGGCGCAAACCATCAAAGGCTTCGTCGGCCAGACCGTTTCGCGCCCTGAGCATTGGGGCGGTTATTGCCTGCACCCTGAACGTCTGGAGTTCTGGCAGGGCCGTGCCGACCGCTTGCATGACCGTCTCGATTACCGGTTGCGCGATGGCCTGTGGAAACGGAGCCGGTTGGCACCTTGAAAGCGATGGGGGCAGTGTGGGAGCGGGCTTGCCCGCGAAGGCGTCATTTCAGTCAATACATGTGTTGAGTCGAGTATCGCCATCGCGGGCAAGCCCGCTCCCACAGGTTTTGTGTGCCCGGCACATCTCTCTATGTCCCCGTCGAGGTACCTCCTTGGAGGAATAGGCTCGTTCGCTATTCCGGTTCAGGCTTTGGGCCATACCCTCATCTACGGGAAAGCCTGGATATGGCCCATCTGACGCAACGCCGTTTCGAACCCCTGAACATTGCCGTGCTGACCATCAGCGATACGCGCACCTTTGACACCGACACTTCAGGACAGACCCTGACGGATTTGCTGCAAACGGCCGGGCATGTGCTGATCGATCGTGGCCTGGTCAAGGATGATATTTATCAGATCCGCGCAACGGTCTCCCAGTGGATCGCCGACCCCCGGGTGCAAGTCATATTGATGACTGGCGGCACCGGTTTCACCGCTCGTGACAACACACCGCAAGCGGTGCTGCCACTGCTGGACAAACATGTGGAAGGCTTCGGCGAATTGTTCCGCCAGGTGTCGCTGGAAGAGATTGGCATGTCCAGTCTGCAGTCCCGGGCACTGGCCGGGATGAGCAACGGTGTACTGGTGTGCTGCGTTCCTGGCTCGCCGGGTGCCTGCCGGACTGCCTGGAACAAGATTCTGCTCGAGCAACTGGACAGTCGCACCGGCCCATGTAACTTCGCCCCGCATTTGAAAGCGCAAGCACAGCGGGTCATCGACGCCTGCGAGACACGCTCATGAGCGGCCGGGTGTGCGACCTCGGCAACCTGATGCCCGTGGACGAGGCCATCAGCCGTCTGCTCGACCAGGCACCGCCACCACCCCTGGCGCAAATGATCCGTCTGGACCAAGCCATGGGGCGGGTACTGGCAGCGGACATTCATTGCCCGGTGAATCTCCCTGCCTGGGACAACAGTGCCATGGACGGTTATGCCTTCAGGGCTGCCGACCTGCCGGCGGAAGGTGGCTGTTTGACGATTGGCGGCCGAATTGCGGCGGGGGATCAAGCGTGTTCGCCCTTGCTCGCGCAACAAACGGTACAGATCTTTACCGGCGCGCCATTACCACCGGGTGCCGATACCGTGGTGCCGCAAGAGCGCTGCCGGGTCGAGGGCGAGCGCGTCTGGTTCCCGCCGGTATCCGTTGGCGATCACGTGCGCAAGGAGGGCGAGGAAGTTCGCCGCGGGCATCTGCTGCTCAAGGCCGGCAAACGCCTGCGCGCGCAAGAACTGGGATTGCTGGCCGGTGCCGGGATTGCCCGGGTCGAGGTCTATCGGCCGTTGCAGGTGTGCCTGCTCAGCAGCGGTAATGAACTGCGTGAGCCGGGCGATCCCTTGGCGCCCGGGCAGATTTACAACAGCAATCGTTACTGCCTGGCGGCGTTGTTGCGCGGCTGGGGCGTCGAGGTGCACGACTATGGCGTCATGGCAGATGAGCTGGCGGCCAGCCGGCATGCCCTGAGCCTGGCGTCTTCGGAATGCGACTTGCTGTTGAGCTCCGGGGGCGTGTCGGTCGGCGAGGAGGACCATCTCAAACAGGCCATCGAGGAACTGGGCAGTGTGAATTTCTGGCGGCTGGCCATCCAGCCCGGTAAGCCATTGGCCTATGGCGCAGTGGCCGGCAAACCGTGGATCGGTATGCCGGGAAACCCGTCAGGGGCGCTGATTACCGCGTTGGTGGTGGTGCGTCCGTTCCTGCTCAGGGCTCAGGGTATGACTGACGTGCTGCCAGTGCCGTTGGCTGTACCCGCCGGGTTCGACTGGTTGCAGCGTAACAAGCGTCGACAATACCTGCGGGCCAGATTGATGCCCGGCGCCGATGGCCAGTTGACTGTGGAACTGCACCCTCAACAAAGCTCGGCGATGTTGACCGCCGCCTGCTGGGCCGACGGGCTGGCGGTGATCGAGTGCGAGCAGCAAGTGCTCAAGCACGACAACGTGATGTTCCTGTCCTTCGCCGACCTGATGCATTGATGGCAATTGATTGCCGTCAAGGCTGTGCCTGCCGGTCTCGCTAGACTGGCAGCGCCTTTTTCGAAGGGTGCGCCACAGACGCCGGGCGCTGCCCCGGACGCGTAATTTCATGAGGATTACCCATGCAACTGGTCTGCCCGGCAGGGAACCTGCCTGCGCTTAAAGCGGCGGTGCGCCAAGGTGCCGATGCCGTGTATGTCGGCTTTCGCGATGACACCAATGCCCGGCATTTCGCGGGGCTGAACATGGACGACAAACAGTTCGACGCCGCCGTCGCCCACATTCGCCAGCATCAACGCAAACTCTACGTCGCGGTCAACACGTACCCACAACCCAAGGGTTGGGAGCGCTGGCAACGGGCGGTGGATCGTGCCGCCGATTTCGGCGTCGATGCGCTGATCGCCGCCGACCCCGGGGTGCTCGACTATGCCAGTCAGCGTCACCCGCAGTTGGCCTTGCATCTGTCGGTTCAGGGGTCGGCAACCCATGCCGCGGCGCTGGAGTTTTATGCGCAACGCTACGGCATTCGTCGCGCGGTATTGCCACGGGTGTTGTCGTTGGCGCAGGTACGTCAAGTCGCCGCCAGCAGCCCGGTGCCCATCGAAGTCTTTGGCTTCGGCAGCTTGTGCATCATGGCCGAAGGGCGTTGCCACCTGTCTTCCTACATTACCGGTGAGTCGCCGAACCTGTGCGGTGTCTGTTCGCCAGCCAAAGCCGTGCGTTGGAGCGAGGACGCCGAAGGCTTGAGCGCGCGCCTCAGCGAAGTGCTGATCGATCGCTACACCCCTGACGAATCGGCCGGTTACCCGACCTTGTGCAAAGGCCGTTTTCTGGTCGATGGCAAACGCTTTCATGCGCTGGAGGAGCCCACCAGCCTCGACACCCTGGACTTGCTCCCGGAATTGACGGCCATTGGCGTCGAAGCGGTGAAAATCGAGGGCCGCCAACGCAGCCCGGCGTATGTCGAACAAGTCACCCGGGTCTGGCGCGCGGCATTGGATGCTCACCGTGGCGCGCCCGGCAGTTTTCGGGTCAAGGAAGAATGGCGTCAGGTGCTGGCCGGTTTGTCCGAAGGCAGCCAGACCACCCTGGGCGCTTATCATCGATCATGGCAATGAGGGACGCGACATGAAGCTCAGCCTGGGACCGGTCCTGTTTTATTGGGACAAAGAGCAACTCAGCAACTTTTACGCCGACATGTCGACCTTGCCCCTGGACGTGATTTATCTGGGGGAAACCGTGTGTTCCAAACGCCGGGCCTTTTCCCTGGATCAATGGCTGGGGCTGGGGCGCGAGTTACAGGAATGCAGCCAGGCACAGTTGGTGCTTTCCAGCCTGACGCTGATCGAGGCTGCCTCCGAACTCTCCAGCCTGCGCCGGCTGTGCGACAACGGCGAGTTGTTGGTGGAGGCCAACGACATGGGCGCGGTGCATTTCCTGGCCGAGCGCAAGTTACCTTTCGTGGGCGGCCCGGCGCTCAATCTGTACAACGGCCACTCATTGGCACAATTACTCGATAGCGGAATGACTCGCTGGGTGCCGCCCGTGGAGTGTTCGGCGGCGCTGATCAGCGACGTGATCGGACAGGTGCGTGAACTGGGCCGTGCAGTGCCGGAAGTTGAAATCTTCGCCTATGGGCATCTGCCATTGGCCTATTCCGCCCGCTGCTTCACTGCCCGTGCGGAAAACCGGCCCAAGGACGATTGCCGGTTCTGCTGTATCAACTACCCCGATGGCTTGGCGCTGACCAGCCAGGAAGGGCAACCACTGTTTACCCTTAACGGTATTCAAACGATGTCGGCCGAGGTGACCAATCTGCTGGCCGATTACGCCGGACTGGTGGCCTGCGGTGCCGATCTGTTGCGCCTGAGCCCTCGTGCTCAAGGCATGGCCGACGTGATCGCGGCCTATCAACGGGTTCGTCAGGGCGAGACACCGCCGCTGTTCGTCGAAGGTTGCAATGGCTATTGGCATGGCCAGGCCGGCATGCTGCGCGTCGAGGAGGTCGGCCTGTGTTGAATCGGAAAAAGTGGCTGTTGAAAGGTGCCGACCGGTTGTTGCCATTGGTGCGACGGGTGCCTTTTGCCGTGCAACGCCTGGCGTTGCAGCAGACGCTGAATCGCTGCCTCGCCGAGCCATTGCGCGAGGGCGAGTTCGAAGTGCTGCGCGGACGTTGGCTGTGCTTGCGGATTCCGGACCTGGGTTTGTCCTGGTACCTGACGCTCAGTCGTCAGGGCTTGCGGATTGCCGAGCATGCTACGGCGAACGTGACCATCAGCGGTAACTGGCGCGAATTTTTATTGCTGGCCAGCCGTCAGGAAGATCCGGACACGTTGTTCTTTCGCCGGCGGCTGGTCATCGAGGGTGATACCGAACTGGGGCTGGCGCTGAAGAACCTGATCGACAGCCTTGATCCCGATGTTCTGCCTGTATGGTTGTGGCGCAATCTGGAGCGGGCGGGGAAGGGCTTGGCGGCGGGATGACCAACGTAGATTAAATGTGGGAGCGAGCAAGTCGAATCGTCGCACCGCCGCTCCCACAGTTTGATCTGCACCCCAAAAGTTGGAT
>NZ_JBYVYM010000034.1:0-65200 GCF_058148225.1 Pseudomonas sp. DF5 | reverse complement strand
TTCAAGGCGCCTTCTTCACGGATGTGTAAAACCTCAGCGCCCCAACAACCGTGCCAGGCCAACGCTCATTGGTGTCTGCTCCGGATAGGTAAACCGCTCCAGCAAACGCCGGTTGTTCGCTCGTGAATGGCGGATGTCACCGGAACGCGCCGGGCCATAGCTCACGGGCGGCAGCTTGCCGACCACCGCTTCAAGGGCTTCAAGCATCTGCTTGAGAGTCGTCGCCTGATTCCAGCCGACATTCACCGCGCCGACCTCGACCTGCGGCTTCTCGATAGCTTGCACCAGCACGTCCACCAGGTCCTCGACGTAGACAAAATCCCGAGTCTGCTCGCCATCACCAAACACGGTGATCGGCAGGCCTTTCTGCGCGCGCTCGCTGAAAATGCTGATCACCCCGGAGTACGGCGAGGACGGATCCTGACGCGGGCCAAAGATGTTGAAGAAACGGAAAATCACCGGTTCCAGACCATGCTGGCGGCGATAGAAATCGAAGTAATGCTCGCTCGCCAACTTGTCCGCCGCATACGGCGTCAACGGTGCCTTGGGCGTGTCTTCGTCGATCGACTCGCCTTCACCGTTGTTGCCATAGACCGCTGCGCTGGACGCGTACAACACGCGTTTGACACCGGCCTGACGCATGGCTTCGCAGACGTTCAGCGAGCCGATGAAGTTGCTCTGGTGAGTTTTCACCGGGTCATCCACCGAGGCCTGCACCGAAGCCACTGCGGCCAGATGCGCCACCGCGCTGCAACCGAGCATCGCCTGCGCCACCAGGGCGGCATCAGCGACATCGCCTTCGATCAGTTCGACCAGGGGATTGTCCATCGGCAGGTTGCTGCGTTTGCCGGTGGACAAGTCATCGAGAATTCGCACCGAATGCCCTTTGGCGAGCAAGGCATCGGTCAGGTGCGAACCGATGAAACCGGCGCCGCCGGTGATTAAAACAGGGCCGTCAGCCATGGCGATAAAACCTATCCAGTAAGCCCGGGAGTGCCGCGCGCCAGGCGCGGGGTTTGATCCCGAAAGTGTGCAGAATTTTCTTGCAGGCCAGCACCGCGTGTTGCGGTTCTTCGGCAGCGTCGGGCCGCGCGGCGTGAGCCTGGGCGGTCGGCGCTTCGATGGCCAGCGGGTGCAGGGCGCGCGCTTCAGTGAGAATCGCCTGGCCCAGTGCCAGCGGCGTGGTCGCCTCATGCCCGGCGTAGTGGTAAGTGCCCCACAGCGGCGCCGCGCAATCGAGTTGCTTGAGCACCGAAATGATCACTCGGGCGGCGTCGTCCACCGGCGTCGGATTACCGCGACGATCATCGGCCAACAGCAATTCTTCCGCTTTCTCCGCCCGGGCGAGGAATCGTCCGAGGGTGCCGTCGGGGCTGTCATCGAGCAGCCAGCCGAAACGCAGCAACACGTGCTGCGGACAGGTGGCGCGCACACTTTGTTCGATTCGCCACAAGGCCTGACCGCGCAGGCCCAACGGTACCGGTTCGTCTTTTTCGCTGTAGGCGGTCGCCCGGGAGCCATCGAACACGCGATAACTCGACGGTTGCACCAGCACGATGTTGTGATGCTGGCACAATTCGGCCAGACGCTCGATGGCGCGCTCCTGCCCGGCCAGACGCTGTTCGCTGACGGTCTCCGCCTGGAACCAGTCGAAATAGTAGGCGAGATTGATCAACGCATCCGGACGGGTATCGTCGAGCAGTTGCGTCAGGCTCGCGGCGTCCCAGCCGTCTTGTGGTGGGCGGGGGGCGAGGAAACCGATGTCTTCCTCCGCACCGAGGCGAATCAGCGCCTGCCCAAGGGCATTTCCGCCGCCCAGTAACATAAGGCGCATTCGCATAGAGTCAGCAGGCCCAGTCTGATTGGAACGATGGCTTTATCGACAGCGCCCGCAGGCGATGTCCTCAATAATTGCCGGAATCGTTGCATTTTGCGGGTTTAGTGCGCAACCGTCACCCGTAAAGTGTAGTTCCCGGGGATTTGTGGTGCAGCTACTGGCTTCAGGATCAACACAGAGCCTGAGCGGTACTTGCAACTTCCCGCCCCCACCCGCATAAATTGGCTCATGAACCTGCCCATCCCCGCAGACAGCGCTCTGAACGGTTTCCACCCCGCCGTCAGCGCCTGGTTCAGCAACACCTTCGCGACGGCTACCGCCGCCCAGGCCCGGGCGTGGCCGTTGATCCGCCAGCGCCGTTCAACGCTGATTGCCGCGCCCACCGGCTCCGGCAAAACCCTCACCGCGTTTCTGGCCGTGCTCGACGATCTGGTCCATCGTGGCCTGGAAAACCCGGATGGCCTGCCAGACGAAACCCTGGTGGTCTACGTTTCGCCGCTCAAGGCCCTGTCCAACGACATCCGGATCAACCTGCAAAACCCGCTGGCCGGCATCACCGAGCAGTTACGCCTGATGGGCCTGCCCGACGTGCCGATCAGCACTGCCGTGCGCACCGGCGATACGCCGCAAAAAGACCGCTCGGCCATGCGCAAAACCGCGCCGCACATTCTGGTGACCACTCCGGAATCCCTTTACGTACTGCTCGGCTCCGACTCCGGGCGGAAAATGCTCGGCACCACGCAAACGGTGATCGTCGACGAAATCCACGCCATCGCCGCCAGCAAACGTGGCAGTCACCTGGCCCTGAGCCTGGAACGCCTGCAAGCGCTTTGCCCGCAACCGCTGGTGCGGATCGGCCTGTCCGCCACGCAAAAACCCATCGAAGCGGTGTCGCGCTTTTTGGTTGGCCGCGATCGCGACTGCGAAATCATCGACATCGGCCACGCCCGCCCACGGGATCTCGATATAGAAGTGCCACCGGTGCCGTTGTCAGCGGTGATGGCCAACGACGTGTGGGAGCTGGTCTATGACCGCCTCGCCGCCCTCGCCTGCGAACACCGGACCACGCTGATTTTCGTCAACACCCGGCGCCTGGCCGAACGCCTGAGCCGACACTTGAGCGAACGCCTCGGCAAAGACGCGGTGGCCGCCCACCATGGCAGCCTGGCCAAGGAGTTTCGCCTGGACGCCGAGCAACGGCTCAAGCGCGGCGAGCTGCAAGTGCTGATCGCCACCGCCTCGCTGGAGTTGGGGATCGACATTGGCGACGTCGACCTGGTGTGCCAGATCGCTTCGCCGCGCTCGATTGCCGGTTTTCTGCAACGGGTCGGCCGCTCCGGGCACCAGGTCGGCGGCACGCCCAAGGGCCGATTGTTCGCCACCACCCGCGACGACCTGATCGAATGCGCCGCTTTGCTCGATTGCGTGCGCCGTGGCGAACTCGACACCTTGCTGATCCCCGAAGCGCCGCTGGACGTGCTGGCCCAGCAGATCATCGCCGAGGTCAGTTGCCAGGAATGGCACGAGCAGGCGTTGCTGGAGATGCTGCGTAAAGCCTCGCCTTACGCCAAGCTCGACGAAAAACATTATCAGGCGCTGCTGCACATGCTCGCCGAGGGCTACAACGGTCGCCAGGGCATACGTAGCGCGTACCTGCACCGGGACGCCGTAAGCCGCACCTTGCGCGGTCGTCGGGGCGCGAAGCTGACCGCCGTGACCAGCGGCGGGACGATTCCCGACAACGCCGACTACAGCGTGTTGCTGGAGCCTCAGGGGCTGAACATCGGCAGCGTCAACGAAGACTTCGCGGTGGAAAGCATCGCCGGGGATATCTTTCAGCTGGGCAATACCTCGTATCGAATCCTGCGGGTCGAAACCGGCAAGGTCCGGGTCGAAGATGCTCAGGGCCAGCCGCCGACCATTCCGTTCTGGCTCGGTGAAGCACCCGGTCGCAGCAATGAACTGTCGTTCGCCGTGGCCCGCCTTCAAGCGCAACTCGATGAACTGCTCGCCGCCACACCCGGCGATCTGCAACCAGCCCTCGACTGGCTGACCGACACTCTCGGCTTGAACCTCGCCAGCGCCGAGCAACTGGTCGACTATCTGGCCCGAGCCCGCCTGACCCTCGGCGCCTTGCCGTCGCAAGACACACTGGTGATGGAGCGTTTTTTCGACGAGTCCGGCGGTACGCAACTGATCATCCACTCACCGTTCGGCAGCCGCATCAACCGCGCCTGGGGCCTGGCCCTGCGCAAGCGTTTCTGCCGCACCTTCAACTTCGAATTGCAGGCCGCCGCCAGCGAGGACGCCATCGTGTTGTCGCTATCCACCAGCCACAGCTTCGAGCTGGACGACGTCTGGCGCTACCTGCACAGCAACAGCGCCGAACATATCCTGACTCAAGCGGTGCTCGAAGCCCCGCTGTTCGGCGTGCGTTGGCGCTGGAATGCCGGGGTCGCCCTCGCGCTGCCACGCTACAGCGGCGGCCGCAAAGTACCGCCGCAGATCCAGCGGATGAAAAGCGAAGACCTGATCGCCAGCGTGTTTCCCGATCAGATCGCCTGCGTGGAAAACCTCGCCGGCGAGCGCGAGATTCCCGACCATCCGCTGGTGGAACAAACCCTCGACGATTGCCTGCACGAGGCCATGGACAGCGAAGGCTGGCTGGCGTTGTTGCGGCGCATGGAACAGGGCGATATCCGCCTGATCAGCCGCGACCTGCCGGCGCCTTCGCCACTGGCGGCGGAAATCCTCAGTGCCCGCCCCTACACCTTCCTCGACGACGCGCCGCTGGAAGAACGCCGTACTCAGGCGGTGCTCAACCGCCGATGGAGCGATCCGCAGTCCACCGACGACCTCGGTGCGCTGGACGCCGACGCGATTGCCGCGGTGCGCGACGAAGCCTGGCCAACGCCAACCGGCCTCGATGAAATGCATGAGGCCTTGATGAGCCTGGCGTGCATCACCGACGCCGAGGCCCGGGCCAACCCCAATTGGCTCGAATGGCTGAACACCCTGGCCGACAGTGGCCGCGCCAGCCGTTTGCAGATCAACGCCAAGCAATCGCTGTGGCTGCCACTGGAGCGACTGACCTGCCTGCGGGCGATTTATCCACAGGCCACCTTGTTTCCGTCATTGGAGGCGTTGCCCGGTTTCGATGAAACCTGGGAGCCGGACGAAGCGGTGCTGGAAGTGGTCCGTGCGCGACTCAGTGCGTTTGGCCCGCTGCCGCTGAAGGCGATTGCCGAACCGCTTGGATTACCGGCGACTCAAGTCACTCAGGCCCTGGCCCAACTGGAACGTGAAGGTTACGTGCTGCGCGGGCAGTTCAGCCCGGACGCCCGCGAAGAGGAATGGTGCGAACGGCATCTGCTGGCGCGGATTCATCGCTACACGGTCAAACGGCTGCGACGGGAAATCGAGCCAGTGGCGTTGCAGGATTTCATGCGTTTCCTGTTCGACTGGCAGCATCTTTCCAGCATGAGCCGAGGCCAGGGCAGCGCAGTGTTGCCGGCGATCATCAGCCAGTTCGAAGGCTACCCCGCCGCCGCTTCGGCATGGGACAGCGACATTCTGCCGGCGCGGCTCAAAGACTATTCGGCGAGCTGGCTGGATGAGTTATGCCGCAGCGGCAAACTGGTCTGGACCCGCCTGACCGCGCGCAACAAAAGCACCGGCACGGCATTGCGCAGCACGCCGATTCTGCTGCTGCCGCGGAATCAGGTCGGGTTGTGGAGCAGCTTGACTGAACAGACGCCGGTCAGCGAGCTGTCGCCCAAAACACAAAAGGTCCATGCAGCACTCAGCCAGCACGGCGCGCTGTTTTTCGATGAGCTGATGCACGAGGCCCATCTGCTGCGCTCGGAACTGGAAATCGCCTTGCAGGAACTGGTCGGCGCCGGACTGGTCAACGCCGACAGTTTCGCCGGGTTGCGGGCGCTGATCACCCCGGCCAGCAAACGCCAGAATCGCAGCAGTCGACGCGGGCGTGGAGCGTTTGTCGGCGGGATGGACGACGCCGGGCGTTGGGCGTTGCTGCGCCGCAGTGCGGTCGCGCCGGTTGTGGATAAACAACGCCCGACGTCCACACCCACAGAAACCCTGGAACACATCGCCATGACCTTGCTGCGCCGGTACGGCGTGGTGTTCTGGCGCTTACTGGAGCGCGAGGCGGACTGGTTGCCGAGTTGGCGGGAATTGCTGCGCACGTTCCATCGGCTGGAGGCCCGGGGCGAGATTCGTGGCGGGCGGTTTGTCAGTGGTTTGGCCGGCGAACAGTTTGCCCTGCCCGAGGCGATCCCGTTGCTGCGCGAAGTCAGGCGGCGCCCCCATGACGGTAGTTTGATTGCGGTGTGCGGGGTGGATCCGCTGAACCTCGCCGGCACCCTGCTGCCGGGTCCGAAAGTACCGGCGCTGGCGAGCAATCGGCTGGTGTATCGCGATGGCTTGCCGGCTGCCGCCGAGATCGCCGGCAAGCAGCAGTTCTGGCTGGAGCTGGATCAGCAATCGACTACAGAAGTACGCAACACACTGATCCGCCACTCCCCCCTGTAGGAGCGAGGCTTGCCCGCGAAGGGAGCGCCGCGTGTATCAGCAGACCGCGTTATCGTTCTTCGCGGGCAAGCCTCGCTCCTACAGGGGTTGTGTTGTTATTGGACACAATCCCCTGTGGCGATGGAGCTTGCTCCCTCGCCACAAGGTTTAATACCAGCCGTGAGATATTTGATCTGCACGCAAATATCAAATGCCCATCCCTGTATTTTTCCGCACGCCCCAAACCCCGACACTGCGCTCCATCAATCAATCCACCGGAGTTGCAGCCATGCCCATTGCCTTGCTGGCGCTGACCCTCAGCGCTTTCGCCATCGGGACGACGGAGTTCGTCATCGTTGGCCTGTTACCCACCATCGGCGCCGACCTCGGCGTCAGCCTGCCGTCCGCCGGTTTGCTGGTCAGTTTGTATGCACTCGGGGTGGCCGTCGGCGCGCCGGTGCTGACCGCCCTCACCGGCAAAGTCCCGCGTAAATTGCTGCTGTTGTCGCTGATGGTGCTGTTCACCCTCGGCAACTTGTTGGCCTGGAAAGCGCCCAGCTACGAGTCGCTGATCATTGCGCGGATCGTCACCGGCCTGGCCCACGGGGTGTTTTTCTCAATTGGCTCGATCATCGCCACCAGCCTGGTGCCGAAGGAAAAAGCCGCCAGCGCGATTGCCATCATGTTCACCGGCCTGACCGTGGCGCTGGTCACTGGCGTGCCGCTGGGGACGTTTATCGGTCAGCATTTCGGCTGGCGTGAAACCTTCCTCGCGGTGTCTGCACTGGGTGTGATCGCCTTCATCGGCAGCCTGCTCTACGTACCGAAGAACATCGCCCACAGCAAACCGGCTTCGCTGTTGCAGCAATTGCAAGTGCTCAAGCAACCGCGCCTGTTGTTGGTGTATGCCATGACGGCGGTCGGCTACGGCGGCTCGTTCATCGCCTTCACCTTTCTGGCACCGATTCTTCAGGACATTGCGGGCTTCAGCGCCAGCACCGTCAGCCTGGTGCTGCTGGTGTACGGCATCTCGGTGGCCGTCGGCAACATCTGGGGCGGCAAGCTGGCGGATAAACGCGGCCCGATCGGCGCCCTGAAAATCATCTTCGCCCTGCTCGCCGCCGTACTGTTCGCACTGACCTTCACCGCCGCCAATCCATGGCTGGCCCTGGCCACTGTGCTGGTCTGGGGTGCGGTGGCGTTCGGCAACGTGCCGGGGCTGCAGGTGTATGTGGTGCGTCAGGCCGAACATCACACCCCACATGCGGTGGACGTGGCGTCGGGCCTGAACATTGCGGCGTTCAACCTCGGCATTGCCGGTGGTGCGTGGGGTGGTGGCTTGATCGTGGCGCATATGGGCCTGATCCATACCGCGTGGATCGGTGGCCTGGTGGTGTTGGTGGCATTGGCACTGACCGCCTGGAGTGGTCGTCTCGATCGATTGGGCCCGGTGTATGCGGAGCCGGCTGAAGGTTCGGCCCGGATCGTCGCCGGACACTGATAGATCAAATGATCGTCGCTTTCGGCAACTCCTGCGCGCCAGTGGGAAGCTGCCGAAGGCTGCGATCTTTTGCTTTTACCGTCCGTAGCCCCGTCGAAACTTTCTCGCACGCCTGGCAGTCATCAAAAGACAGGGCTGTCCGAGGATGGGAGGCGACATGGCGGCGATTCATATCGGTATTTCAGGCTGGCGCTACACGCCCTGGCGGGGAGGCTTTTACCCGAAGGGGCTGACCCACAAACGCGAACTGCAATTCGCGTCACGGGCAGTCAACAGCATCGAAATCAATGGATCGTTCTACGCCCTGCAACGCCCCGAACGTTACGCCCAGTGGTACGCCGAAACCCCGCCAGGCTTCGTGTTCAGCGTCAAGGCGCCGCGCTTCATCACCCACATCAAGCGCCTGCGGGAGATCCATAAACCCCTGGCGAATTTCTTCGCCTCCGGGGTGCTGGAGCTCAAGGAAAAACTCGGCCCGATCCTCTGGCAGTTTCCGCCCAGCTTCAAATTCGACCCGGAGCTGTTCGAACACTTTCTTGAACAACTGCCCCACGACACCGAACAGGCCGCCGCCCTCGCCCGCCAGCACGAAACACGTCTGAACGGTCACGCCAGCATGAAGGCCTACGGCAAAAAACCGGTGCGCCATGCCGTGGAAATTCGCCACGAAAGCTTCGTCGATCCGGCCTTCGTCCGGCTGCTCAAACGCTACAACACCGCGTTGGTGATTGCCGATACCGCCGGCAAATGGCCGTACCGTGAAGACCTCACCAGCGATTTCGTCTACCTGCGCCTGCACGGCGCCGAAGAACTCTACGCCAGCGGTTACACCCCTCAAGCGCTGCAACGCTGGAGCGAGCGGATCGAGGCCTGGCATCACGGCCAGCAACCGGCAGATCCGCAATTGATCGCGCCCCGGCAGAAACCCAAGACTCGCAGATCCCGGGAGGTGTTTTGCTATTTCGATAACGACATCAAAGTCCGCGCGCCTTTCGATGCCCGCCGCCTGCTTGAGCGCTTGCATCTCGACAAAGACCTGGTCACTGCCCCTGGCGAGCCGGTTGCCGAAGGAGCACTGCCATGAGCATTCCCGAACCGGTCGGCGGAACGGATGAACAGCAATCCATCATCAATGCCGTGAGCCGCTTCACCGTGTTGACGGTCAATACCCACAAGGGGTTCACCGCGCTCAATCGACGCTTCATCCTGCCCGAATTGCGCGAAGCGGTGCGCAGTGTGTCCGCCGATGTGGTGTTTTTGCAGGAGGTCCACGGCACCCACGAGCATCATCCCCTGCGCTACAACAATTGGCCGGCAATGCCTCAGTACGAATTCCTCGCCGATACCCTGTGGCCGCAATTCGCCTACGGACGCAACGCGGTCTACCCGGCGGGCGATCACGGCAATGCGCTGTTGTCGAAATTCCAGATCGTGCGTCACGACAATCTCGACGTGTCCATCAGCGGCCATGAGAACCGTGGGATCCTGCATTGCGTGCTGCGCATGCCTGGCGATGGCCGGGAAGTGCATGCCATTTGCGTCCATCTGGGGCTACGCGAAAGTCACCGCACGGCACAACTCAAGCTGCTGACCCAACGTCTGGTAGAGCTGCCGCAGGATGCCCCAGTGGTCGTCGCCGGTGACTTCAACGACTGGCGTCAACGCGCCGATGCGTTGCTCAAGCCTTGCGGTTTGCGTGAAGTGTTCGCCGAGCGGCATGGCAAGCCGGCACGCAGTTTCCCGGCGCGTTTGCCGGCGTTACGCCTGGACCGCATCTATGTGCGTAACCTCAAGGCCAGCCATCCACAAGTACTGGCGGCGCGACCCTGGTCCCATCTCTCCGACCATGCGCCACTGTCGGTGGAGATCGAGCTATGAGCAACCCATCGATGGAAAAAACCACGGTCGAACGAATCTCCACACCTCCACCCGTGCGCGAACCTGCGGTGACTGAGGTTGAGTACGGCTGGCACGGTAACAACCGGGTCCAATTGCTGGAAAACGGTGAGGCGTATTTTCCACGGGTGTTTGAAGTACTGCGCCAGGCCCAGAGCGAAATCCTCCTGGAAACCTTCATTGTGTTCGAGGACAAGGTCGGTAATGAGCTTCAACAGATCCTGATTGAAGCCGCGCAACGCGGCGTGCGTGTTACTGCCAGTCTCGATGGCTTTGGTTGTGGCGAACTGAGTACCGAGTTTCTCGCCACCCTGAGCAATGCCGGTGTGCACCTGCAAATATTCGACCCTGCCCCGCGCCTTCTGGGCATCCGCACCAACTGGTTCCGCCGTCTGCACCGCAAGATTGTGGTGGTCGACGGCATGATTGCGTTCCTCGGCGGAATCAACTTTTCCGCCGACCATCTGGCCGACTTCGGCCCCCAGGCCAAACAGGATTACTCGGTTGAGGTGCAAGGCCCGGCGGTGGCCGATATTCATCACTTCGCCTTGCTGCAAGGCGGTCGCCCGGCCCGAGCCAAATACTGGTGGCAACGCCGACGACAGCGACACGCGGAACTGGCGGTCAACGATCATGACGGTCAGGTGCGGCTGGTGTATCGCGACAATGCAGAACACCAGAGCGATATCGAAGACGTATATTTGCAAGTGCTGCGCGATGCCCGACGGCGCGTGGTGATCGCCAATGCCTACTTCTTCCCCGGCTATCGGCTGTTGCGGGAGATCCGCAATGCGGCACGCCGCGGGGTCAAGGTGCGCCTGATTCTTCAGGGGCAGCCGGACATGCGCGTGGCCACATTCGCCGCACGCATGACCTACGACTACCTGCTGCGCGCCGGGGTGGTGATCTACGAATATTGCGACCGCCCCCTGCACGGCAAAGTCGCCCTGGTCGACGAGGACTGGAGCACTGTCGGCTCAAGCAACCTCGACCCACTGAGCCTGTCCCTGAACCTGGAAGCCAACGTGCTGATCCGCGACCGTGTCTTCAACCACGATCTGTACGAGCGTCTCGACGAGTTGAGCAGCAACCATTGCAAGGTCATGTCGGCGGACACAGCCTCTCGCGGGCGGATCTGGGACATGACCATCGGCTTTCTGGTGTTTCACTTCCTGCGGCATTTCCCCGCATGGGCCGGTTGGTTGCCGGCGCATAAACCGCGCCTGAAGCCCTTTATCCATCCCCCCGGAAGCGCCAAGGCATGAGCCATTCCCAAGCGCAGCCTGCGCCCCACTCCGATACGCCGGGAAAACACCCCTGGCACCGCTGGAAAAGACCGCTGACGATGCTGTTTTTCCTGGCGCTGATCGTTTTGTTCACGATGCTCGCCCAGCGCATCGAATGGAACGAAGTGTTCGACACCCTGGCCGATTTCAAAGTGCGCACACTGATCATCGCCTCTGGTGTGACCCTGGCGAGTTTTCTGGTCTATGCCTGTTTCGACTTGATCGGGCGCACCTACTTCCGACAGAACCTGACCTGGCGGCAGGTGCTCCCGGTGGGGATTATCAGCTATGCCTTCAACCTCAACCTGAGCGCCTGGGTCGGTGGCATCGCCATGCGTTATCGACTGTATTCGCGGCTCGGCGTGAGTAAAGGCAACATCGCAAAAATCCTCGGGCTGAGCCTGGCGACCAACTGGTTCGGCTACATGGTGATTGCCGGCGCGGTGTTCAGCAGCGGCCTGGTGCGGATGCCGCCGGGCTGGAAACTGAGCAGCGACGCGCTGCAAGACGTGGGGGTTTTGTTGCTGCTGTCGAGCGCGGGGTATCTGGCGGCCTGCCGGTATTCCAGACGCCGGAAATGGTCGGTTCGCGGCGTGGAAATCATTCTGCCGTCGCTACGCATGGCGATCCTGCAACTGGCCCTCGGCGCGCTGAACTGGGCGCTGATGGCGGCGGTGATCTTCACGTTGTTGCCAAGCAAACTGGACTATCCGCTGGTGCTTGGCGTGTTGCTGATCAGCGCCATTGCCGGGGTCATCACCCATATTCCGGCCGGGCTCGGTGTGTTGGAGGCGGTGTTCGTGGCGCTGCTGCAGCACGAAGTATCGCGGGGCAGCCTGGTGGCGGGGTTGATCGCTTATCGGGCGATCTATTTCATTCTGCCGCTGTTGATAACCGTGGTGATGTATCTGGTGGTGGAAGCCAAGGCCAAGTCGTTGCGGATCTCGAAGAAACCTCGGTGAGATGTGGTTTGCCTGCGAACGACCGCAAGACCACCGCCTCTCTCAACTCGATTGAATGATGCTCAACCGCTCACCCACCACCATCTCGGTGATCCAGCCCACCAGGATCGAGGTGTATGCCTGCTGTGAAACCGGGTCGCTCAAGGCGTGATCGGCACCGTCGATGATCCGGTGAGTCAGCGAGTGAGTCTGCTGGCACGCGGCGCGGTAACTCATGATGGTCGCGTGGGGCACATAGGCGTCAGTTTCGGACTCCACCAACAACACATCCCCGGTGAATTGCGAACAGGCGTGCAACGCGCGATTGCTGTCGGCGCGTACCCGAGTGCCGCGATAATCGTGCAAGTCGGCCTTGTCCAGGTCACGCTTGGGCGTGTGCCACAAGTCGTCGCGATACAGCGCCGGCGCCCGCAGCGCCAGCCAGCGCACCGGGCGCAATGTCGTCAGGATCGCTGCCAGATAACCGCCATAACTGGTGCCGACCACTGCGATCGCAGAGGTGTCGAGCGCCGGGTGGGCGAGCAAGCGGTCGTAGGCTGCCAGCAGGTCACGCAGGTTGTCTTCGCGGGTGACTTGGGACAACGGAATGCCGGTCCCGCTGGTGTGGCCGCGCAAGTCGAACGTCAGGCACACACAACCCAACCCGGCGATGCCTTTGGCACGCTCCAGGTCGCGCTCCTGGCTACCGCCCCAGCCGTGGACGAAAAGCACCCCCGGGACTTTCGATTTGGGGCTGAGGAAGGTCCCGCTCATCTGTTCATCGTCGATGTCGATCTGAATGGTTTCGCTTCTAGCCGTCATAGGATTTGACCGTCACGTACTTGAGAAGAAAATCACTGTGCTCAGCCGGCCCGCGGTAAATCTCGATGGCGTTCTCCGGCAGCGATTGATCGCTATAGGTTTCGACCGATGACACGCGAATCGCACGCAGGCCTGGGTCGTTGACGAAGCTTTGCAGCGCCGCGACTTCGGCACTGCTGGCACCGCCCAGACGCCAGGATTGTTCGAGCACACCGCTGCGTTGTCGGCCGTTGCAGTCCAGCCCCTGGACGATGTCGTAGTTGCGCCGCGAAGCATAGAAACCGAGGTAGGACTCATCCGCCGCACTGTCGAACACCTGTGCCTGCTGGATCGCCAGCCTCACATCATCCGGCAGTTCCAGCGCCAGCAGATCTTCGTAATAACCCTGCACCACCAACAGGTCGGACCCTCCATAAACCTGCTCGCCCTGACCGTCTTCGGTCAAGTATTGATCACCGCAATAACTCAGCACTTTGTCGCCGATGAAGCTTTGCCCGACGCTATGGGTGACCACCTCAGTCAAATCCTGTTCCAGCACCACGCCCTCGGTGAACAGTGTCTTGGCCTCGGGGCGAGCGAGGATGGCGTCGAACTGGTCGAGGCTCTTGATCACTTCCTGACCGCGTCCGGCGCAGGCGTGAATAGGCTTCATGCGGATCGGGCCGCTGTAGAGCAGATGCTCCGCGGCCGGGCGCGCATCGTCCAGGGAGAACACGCTGAGGCCATCGAGCACGACGCTGCGCACCCGCTCGGAAAACAGCGGCACCCAGCCTTCGGGGGCGAACGCATTGCGGTTCAACAGCCCATGACTGATGGCTTTGGTGCAGATGAAATCGTGGTCGACGTAACCGCCCCACAAATCCTCCGGTCCTTTGACACCCAGTTGCCGGGCGGCAGCGGCGCCCACCAGCGTCTGGGTCGGCAACAGATAGAGGTCGCGACCGCTGTGCAGTTGCGGGTCGTAACTGCCGCCGTATTCGAGCCCGACGATCTGCGCCAGCCAACGGGCCAGCGCGCGATTGGTTTCGACTTCGTGCAGCGGGGCATCGGCACGCACCGAATGGGCAAGTACCAGTTTCTGGCGATTTGTTGGGGTCATGGGTTCCCCTTCAATCTGCGTTTGATAAATGTAGCTGGAGGGGTGCAGGGATCAGGCCAATGGCGGCTGATGAAGAACGACTTGTAAATCAGCCGGTTGCTTAGACAGCAATGGCATTAAGCCTGTTTGATTCTGCACGACGGGCTCTCAAGACTCTGGCATTTTGCACGACTCAAGCCCGAACACATTTTTTGACCTGGTGTGTTCTGGCTATCGGGCCACAACTGCGCTCGGCGTCACGCCAAAACGCGTCCGGTAATCGCTCGGCGCGAGCCCGGTAATCTTTTTGAACGTCGCGCGAAATGCACTCGGGTCCTGATAACCCACGGTCCAGGCAATGTGATCAATGGTGCCGTTGGTGAATTCGAGCATCTCCCGCGCCTTGCCGACGCGCAGGTGCTGGCAGTACTCGGTGGGTTTCAACCCGGTCGCCGCGCGGAATCGCCGCAGGAAGGTGCGCTCTTCCAGCCCCGCCCGTTCGGCCATTGCCGCCAGCGAGACATCGACCGCCCCGGTGCTTTGCAGCCAATGCTGGACCTTGAGAATCGAGGCATCGCCATGGCTGAGAATCGGTGAAAAATTACTGCCGCATTCGCTCGCGCTGTCGCTGTGCTCCACCACCAGAAAGCGTGCCGTGCTGGTGGCGATGCTCGGCCCCAGCAGACGGTTCACCAGGCGTAACCCCAGTTCTGACCAGGCCATCAACCCCGCCGTCGTGATCAGATCGCCGTCATCGACGATGGGCGTGTCAGCCTTGAGCTTGATCGCCGGGTAACGTTCGGCGAAGGCTTTGGCCGAGGTCCAATGAGTAGTGGCGCTACGGCCGTCGAGCAGGCCGCTTTCAGCCAACAGGATCGACCCCACGCAAACCCCGCCCAGCGTCGCGCCGTTGGCATGTTGCTGACGAATCCAGCGAATCAGCCCTTGTGTTGCCTGGCCCTTGGAAAAACCGGCGATTGATGGCGGGATCAACACCGCGACCAACGCGCCAGCCGGACCGGGTTGACTGTCGTAGACCCGCTCGGGCACCTGATCGCCCTCGACTCGCCAATGACTGACCCGCAGCAACGGCAACTGCGCCGTCTGATGCTCGGCGGCAATCCGGTTGGCCACCCCGAACAGATCCGTCAGACCATGCACCGCCGCCATCTGCGCGCCGGGATAGATCAGCACGCCCAATTCGACGACTGTCCTTTCTACGCCCATTGTCAGTTTTCCCCCTTCTATTGTCGGTGCGGCCAATCCTCGGACGGCCTGCAAAACCTAATACTTGAATCACACCCAACAAGCACTTCGAGGAAACACTCATGGCCAAGCAAGCACTCATCGTAGTCGATATCCAGAACGACTACTTCCCCCAGGGCAAGTGGCCTTTGGCAGGCGCCGATGCCGCCGCAGACAACGCTTCACGGCTGATCCAGGCCTTTCGCGAGGCCGGTGACGCGGTGGTACACATCCGCCACGAATTCACCTCCGACACCGCACCGTTCTTCACTCCGGGCTCCGACGGCGCAAAACTGCACCCCAAAGTCCTGAACCGCGCCGATGAACCGGTGGTGCTCAAGCACTTCGTCAACTCGTTCCGCGAAACCGAGCTCAAGGCCATCCTCGACCAGCAAGGTATCGAACACCTGGTGGTCGTCGGCAGCATGAGCCACATGTGCATCGACGGCGTCACTCGTGCCGCAGCGGACTTCGGCTATACGGTCACGGTGATCCACGACGCCTGTGCCACCCTTGACCTGGAGTTCAACGGCGTCACCGTCCCGGCCGCCCATGTGCATGCCGCGTTCATGTCGGCCCTGGGGTTTGCTTATGCGAGCGTGGTGTCCACCGATGACTTTCTAGCGGGCTAAATGCGGAACCTGTGGGAGCGGGCTTGCCCGCGAAGACGGAGTGTCAGTTGACATCATTGTTGACTGACACACCGCTTTCGCGAGCAAGCCCGCGCCCCACATGGATCGCGCTTAACTGACTGGCATTATGCTGCTCTTCTTTTTCATACACCTGCGCAACCGTCGAAAAAAATCTCACGCGTGAGCTATTGAGGTCCGCAAATATTGCCTGTAGTGTTTCTCACGCGTGAGTTTTTTCACAACGGGATCAGCACCATGAAAAGCAGCTCTCCATCAGATCCGCCTACCGGGTCTGTTACCGATTCAGCGAGCCGCAAGGGAGAGCGCTCGAAACCCTCCGCGAAAAAACCATCGAGCTTCTACATGAAGCAGATGCGCGCGGGCCTGGGTGCCGCCGGCTATGTGAAACACGAGACTTGGGTGCTTCCCGAAAATCGAAGCCTGCTCAAGCAGATGGAGAAACAGCTACGCCAACCGATTCTGGCTGGCTCATTCATGTCGGAGAATTACATGAGCGCAGGTAATAACTGGAACATCGATCGCCTCTACAGCGCCCTCCAGGCCCTCGACGAAGTGGTTGCGAACGAAATCACCCTCTCCCTCGTTCAAGGCTCCGAGTCCAGCATCAAGCTGGAAATGAACGATTTCGGTGGCTTGCCGATTTACATCGCGGTGGTTGGCGATCAGATCATCGTCGATACCGTTCTGGTCGATGTCGAGTCGATCAACGACGTCCCGGCCTTCAACGATGCCGTTCTGCGCAGCCGGGAAATGTTCCCGCTGTCCTCGATCGGGATCGAGTCCATGCCCAATGGGCAGATCGTTTACAACATGTTCGGCGCGCTGAGCTCCGACTCCAGCCTGACCAACGTCGTGACCGAGGTCAAAACCCTCGTCGACAACGTCCAGCGCGCCAGCGAAGCTTTCGAACGCTTCTTCAATTAATTATTCGGGAACAGGAAATATCCAATGACTCAGTCCATCTGGAGCAAATTGTTCACCGCATTGCGTGGCGGTGCCAACGAAGTCGGCGAATCGATCGTCGACCAACAGGCCCTGCGCATTCTCGACCAGGAAATTCGCGATGCTGACAGCGCGCTGGCCAACGCCAAGCGTGAGCTGGTCACCATCATGGCCAAACACAAACTGTCGGCTGACCGCGTCAGCGAGTACAACGCCAAGATCAAGGACCTGGAATCCAAGGCCCTGGCCGCCATCCAGGCCAACCGCGAAGACCTGGCACTGGAAGTGGCCGAAGCCATTTCGACCCTGACCAATGAACTGGATGTCGAGCAAAAGCAGGCCACCGAATTCGGCGGTTATGCCGACAACATGCGCAAAGACATCACCAAGGCTGAAAACCGCATCAAAAGCCTGCGCCAGCAAGTGGACATGGCCAAGGCTCGTGAAAGCGTACAGAAAGCCCAGGTCAGCGCTTCGATCGCCAGTGGCGGCGCCAACGGCAAGCTGGAAACCGCCGTTGGTACGCTGAACCGCCTGCAGGCCAAGCAGCAGCAACGCGCCGCTGAACTGCAAGCCCAGGACGAACTGGCCGACGCGTCGACCGGCACCGACCTGGAGCGCAAGCTTCGAGAAGCCGGCATCACGCCGGATTCGGGCAGTGCCAACGCTATTCTGGAACGCCTGAAGCAGAAATCGGCCGAGTAACCCGGCACGGGCAACACCGCGGTTTGGCACCCATGTCCCGGGTGCCAAGCCGCTCCCACATGGATTGCGCTTGGCTGACGGGCATTAATCGATGGCCCTTCTTTTTTGCCTGATCGAGGTCAAGGATGGATGCCCTGAAGGGTTTCAAGACAATCGCTGGCCTGGCCATCTTCATGGTTGCGCTGCAACTGCTCAATGTGGCGACCGGCTACAGCCTTAACGCCTTCGGCCTGGTTCCGAGAACCCTGCACGGACTGGTCGGCATCATCACCTCGCCTTACTTGCACACATCCTTTGCGCACCTGAGTGCCAACCTGATTGCCTTTTTGATCCTCGGTACCCTGGTCATCGTCGAAGGGCTCAACCGGTTCATGGCCGTCAGCGCTATCATCATTTTGCTGGGCGGTTCGCTGATCTGGCTGTTCGGTTTTGCCGGCGTGCATATCGGTGCCAGCGGCTGGGTGTTCGGTCTGTGGGCGTATCTTCTTTCGCGCGCCTGGTTCCAGAGGAGCTGGAGCAACCTGATAACGGCCAGTGTCGTGGCCCTGCTCTATGGTGGGCTGATTGTTGGCTTCCTTCCGCGCCGGGGCATTTCCTTCGAAGGGCATATTTTTGGTGCAATCGGCGGTTTTATTGCAGCCAAGGTACTGTTATCTACGCCGCGCAGCAGGTTTAATGCCGCCCGGTAACCGCATTCGAGCACTCAGATGCCCGAGCGATTACGTCGCCAGGAATGAGCCCCCAAGGAGTCAGGGATGTAATGTCGATTTTCCTTTTATTGCGCGCGTACGCTGCGTCCTTCTTCCATCGCTTCGGCTGGGCCGGCCTGGCCATTGCGCTGGGCGTACACCTGAGCACGGCCTGGCTCGGCCTGGCGTTTCTGGGCGAACAACACCTCATCGCTCCCGCCACGTTCACCTACTTCTATCTCACCACCACGCTCACCGTCGGCTACGGCGATCTTGCGCCACAGACAGCCGCGGGACGGATTTTCGTGGCCACCTGGGTCATGCTCGGGGGCATTGCGCTGCTGACCGCAGCCATCGGCAAAACCACCAGCAGTGTCATCGATGTATGGAGAAAAGGCATGAAGGGCAAAGGCGATTTCACCGGCAAAGTCGGCCATACCGTTCTCATCGGCTGGGAAGGCGCGTCCAGCGAGCGGGTTATTGAGTTGCTGCTGCAGGACGAAACGTCCAATGACAACCTGATCGTCATTTGCGATTGCGACCTCGAAGAAAACCCCATGCCGGGCAAGGCGGCCTTTATCAAAGGTGAAAGCCTGTCCTCTGTCGCGCTTTTGCTGCGTGCCGGCGTGCCTGGCGCCGAACGCGTACTGGTGCGCACCCATTCAGACGATCTGACCCTGGCCACCGTGCTGGCGGTCAATCAACTGAGTCCGGTCGGGCATGTGGTCGCCCACTTCAATGAAAGTGAAATCGCCGCGCTCGCCAGTGCCTACGCGCCCAGCCTGGAATGCACCTCAAGCATGGCCATCGAGATGTTGGTACGCGCCTCTCAGGATCCGGGCTCGTCAGTGGTCATCAATGAATTGCTGTGCGTGGGCCAAGGCGCCACCCAATACCTGATGAAACTGCCCGAAACTTTTGAAGCAACGTTCGGCGATCTGTACGCACAGATGAAAGAACGCCATAACGCGACCCTTATCGGCTATCGCGCCAAAGGCGCCCGACAGCCTTCGATCAACCCGCCCGGCGCCACTCACGTCAAGGGCGGCGAACTCTTCTACATCGCCTCTACTCGCCTCAAGGAAATCTCCAATGGGATGGTTTAAACAGTTGCTGGGGCTTGAGGCCCCGAACGCGAATACCGAATCGAAATGGACAGCCAGCGAAACCTCGCCTGTCGCCGGGCCTCTGGGCCTGGCATTTGGCAAAGGGGTTATGTTCGACACCACCCTGAAGCTGTTGCTCGACGGCAACACCAACGTGATCATCCCTGGCTCCCAACAGATCTGGAGCGCCGGCACCGTTGATCTCGGGCAGTCGAACTGGCTGTCACGCTATTACATGAACGACGAGGATTACTGGCTGCAAGTGCACACCACCGGCGACATTGCCGGACAGGTCGAGTCGGTGATCCTGTTCAACTACCTCAGTTACGTCACCATCAACAGTGAAGCGGAGCTGCGGCGGCTGGCTGGTCCTCAAAGCCTGATCGGCCTGCCGACCTACACCCTAAACGGGGTCGAATACACCCGCGAATGGGGCACCGAGAACGGCCAGACCGAACTGGTGCCGTTGAGCGAACACCTGAAGAATCCGGATGAGACCTACAGCATCGGGCACCGTTCGATGTTGTACGCCCGCGAAACCGGCCTGACCGATCGCCGGGAATTCCTGCTGTTTTCCGTCGAAGAAGACGCCGAGGGCACCATCAGCTTGAGCACTTCGCTGGGTATTTCGCTGTACACCACCGACCTGAACACTTTTTAAAAAGGAAGAAGTCCATGCTTGAAGCGCTCTCAATCTCCCTGAACAAAGCCGCCGTACTCGGGTTTGTTTTGTACATCCTCGGCGCCGCCGTGCTGTTCGCGCTGTTCCAGTTCATCTACACCCGAATCACACCGCACCGGGAATTCGAACTGATCCGTGCGGGCAACGTTGCAGCCGCCATCGCACTGGGAGGCGCCATCATCGGATTCGCCATTCCGGCCAGCAATGTGATCGCCTACTCGATCAGCATTCTGGACTTCGTCGTCTGGGCGGTGATCGCCGCTTTCGTACAACTGCTGGCGTTTCTGGTGACCAGCCTGGTGCTAAAAGGCGCCTCTGAGCGCATCAAGAACGGCGAAATCGCTGCGGGTATCTATGTCGCGGCAGTGGCCATCAGCGTCGGCATGTTGAACGCCGCGTGCATGACCCCTTCCCAGAACTGATTGCGCCACGGAGATTGCGATGAAACGAAGCAAGTACGTTCAGCTCTCGCTGGCGGCATCGGTCGCCATGGCCATATCAGGCTGCGGGCCGACGGAAAAAACCTACGAGATACACAAAAAGTACAATTTCCAGTCCGTTCAGCAGTGCGCCGATGAAAAGCTCCCGGTCGACATCTGTTCTGACGCCTATATGAAGGCCATGGCCCAGCATCGAAGCATTGCGCCGGTGTATGACAACCAGGCTGATTGCGACGCCGACTTTGTCGCCGACTGGTGCCAGCAGGATTCCGCCGGCAAATTCATCCCCAAGCTCGGCGGCTTCGAACTGAGTGCCGATGGCGAGGTGACGCAGTCCGAAGTGGACGCCGCCAAGGCTAAATTGCCCGCATCGGAAGCGAATGCCGCAGGGTCGGGCTTCTCCGGCAGTAGCCTGCTGACGGGACTGCTGATCGGCAACATGCTCAGCAACAACCGCAACAGTTACTACTCCGAGCCGGTCTACCGCTATCGCGATGATCGCGGTGACTATTCGTCCTCGACACTCAGTCAGCGGGTATCGTCAGGTTCAACCTTCAACAGGTCCAATCAGGCGCGGTACGGCAGCAGTGGCAGTTACACCGACACCATCACCCGCAGCAAGCCAGTGTCCGTTGCATCATCCACTTCCCGCGGCGGCTTCGGCAGCCAGGCCAGCGCACGCAGTGGCTGGGGTGGATCAGGCAAGAGCTTTGGCGGTTCGAGCAGCTAAGGGAACAAGTCCATGAAGAAAATCCTCTGCGCAGAGCGTCATGACTGGAAACAGACCGCCGAAAGCCTCGGCTTCCTGTTCCATACCATCGACGATGAACCCTATTGGGACGAGAGCGCGTACTACCAGTTCACGCTCAAGCAGATCGAGAACGACCTCGAGGACCCGACCACCGAGGTTCATGAGATGTGCATGGACCTGGTGGCGCGAGTGGTGCAAAGCGAAGAGTTGCTGGAGCGCCTGAGCATCCCCGCGCCGTTTTTCGACATGGTTCGCACTTCATGGCTCGAAGGCCACCCGCACCTGTATGGGCGCATGGACTTCTCCTACAACGGCAACGGGCCCGCCAAGTTGCTGGAACTCAACTACGACACGCCGACCAGCCTGTATGAGGCCGCGGCGTTTCAGTGGGGCTGGCTGGAGCAATGCATCGAGCGCGGCTTGCTGCCCAGGCATGCCGACCAGTTCAACAGCATCGACACCAAGCTGCATCAGGCTTTTGCCCAACTGCAACTCAAACAGCCCTTCTATTTCGCCTCGATGAAAGACTCGGTCGAAGACAAGGGCACCACCGATTACCTGCGCCTGGTCGCGGAAAAGGTCGGCATCGAATCGCGGCACATCGACATCGAAGACATTGGCCTCACCAGTGACGGACGTTTCGTTGACCTCGAAGATCGCTGGATCCCTCACCTGTTCAAACTGCATGCCTGGGAGTTCATCTTCCACGAACCCTTCGGCACAGCGATTGCGCAGAGCGACACACAGTTTTTCGAACCGCCCTGGAAATCCATCATCTCCAACAAGGGCATCCTGCCGCTGCTGTGGGAATTCAACAAAGGTCACCCGAACCTGCTCGCGGCGCATCTGGACGCCGACCCGCGTAAAGCGGTGCCCAAGGGCTGGGTGCGCAAGCCATTCTTCTCACGGGAAGGCGCGAACATTGAGCTGCAAACCGCTGAGGGTCTGATCGTAAAAGAGGACGGCCCCTACACTGATGCGCCGTTTATCCTTCAGGAGTTTGCCCCGCTGCCGAAATTTGGCGACAGCTACACGCTGATCGGCTCCTGGGTGATCGGGGATCAGGCAGCCGGTATCGGCGTGCGTGAGGACAACAGCTTGATTACCAAGGATTCGAGCCGGTTCTTGCCGCATCTGATACTCGACTGAGCCCTCCATCGCCCACTAAAAAGGACTGGTGTCGACATATCGTCAGACACCTACAAGACTTACTGCGCAAATGCCGGATAATGGCGGCCATTCGTTTAGCCGTTATTCTGGTAATCCCCCATGGAAATCAAAGTCAACTTTCTCGACAACCTGCGACTTGAAGCCAAGTTCGATGACTTCACGGTGGTGGCCGATCAACCTATCCGCTACAAGGGCGATGGCTCGGCACCGGGTCCGTTCGACTACTTCCTGGCTTCGTCGGCGCTGTGTGCGGCGTATTTTGTGAAGTTGTACTGCAACACGCGCAATATCCCCACGGATAACATCCGCCTGTCGCAGAACAATATTGTTGACCCTGAAAACCGCTACAACCAGATTTTCAAGATCCAGGTCGAGTTGCCGGCGGACATCTCCGACAAGGACCGCCAGGGCATCCTGCGCTCCATCGACCGTTGCACCGTGAAAAAAGTGGTGCAAGCCGGGCCTGAGTTTGTGATCGAAGAGGTGGACAACCTCGACGCCGATGCCCAGGCGTTGTTGATGCCTGCTTCCAACTCAGGGGCGAGCACTTATATTGCCGGCAAGGATCTGCCGCTGGAGCAAACCATCGGCAATATGTCGGCCATTCTGGCGGACCTGGGCATGAAGATTGAAATCGCCTCGTGGCGCAATATCGTGCCCAATGTGTGGTCGCTGCATATCCGCGATGCGCACTCGCCGATGTGCTTTACCAACGGCAAGGGTGCGACCAAGGAAGGCGCGTTGGCGTCGGCGTTGGGCGAGTTTATCGAGCGACTCAACTGCAACTTCTTCTACAACGACCAATTCTGGGGCGAAGACATCGCCGACGCAGCGTTTGTGCACTACCCGGACGAACGCTGGTTCAAGCCTGGCCGTAAAGATGCACTGCCGACCGAAATCCTCGACGAGTACTGCCTGAAGATTTACAACCGCGACGGCGAGCTGCGTGGTTCCCACCTGATCGACACCAACTCGGGCAATGAAGAGCGCGGCATCTGCTCGCTGCCTTACGTGCGCCAGTCCGACGGCGAGGTGGTGTATTTCCCGTCCAACCTGATTGAAAACCTGTTCCTGAGCAACGGCATGAGTGCCGGTAACACGCTGGCCGAAGCCCAGGTGCAGTGCCTGTCGGAGATCTTCGAGCGCGCGGTAAAACGCGAAATCATCGAAGGTGAATTTGCCCTGCCAGATGTGCCGGCTCACGTGCTGGCGAAGTACCCCGGAATACTGGCCGGGATTCAGGCACTGGAAGAGCAAGGGTTCCCGGTGCTGGTGAAGGATGCGTCCCTGGGAGGTGAATTCCCGGTGATGTGCGTCACGTTGATGAACCCGCGTACCGGCGGTGTGTTCGCCTCGTTCGGCGCGCACCCGAGCCTGGAAGTGGCGCTGGAACGCAGCCTGACCGAATTGCTCCAGGGCCGCAGCTTCGAAGGCCTCAACGACCTGCCCCAGCCGACGTTTGAAGGTCATGCGGTGACCGAGCCGAATAACTTCGTCGAGCACTTTATCGACTCCAGCGGCGTGGTGTCGTGGCGCTTCTTCAGCTCAAAATCGGATTACGAATTCGTGGAGTGGGACTTCTCCGGCCAGGGTGAAAACTCGAATGCCGAGGAAGCCGCGACCTTGTTCGGCATTCTCGAAGGCATGGGCAAAGAAGTGTACATGGCGGTCTACGAGCATATCGGTGCAACGGCCTGCCGTATCCTGGTGCCAGACTATTCGGAAATTTATCCAGTAGACGATCTGATCTGGGATAACACCAACAAAGCGCTGTTCTTCCGCGCCGACATCCTGAACCTGCATCGCCTGGACGAAGAGGAACTGCAAGCACTGGTTGAGCGTCTGGTGGAAAGTGAGCTGGACGACTACACCGACATCACCACCTTGATCGGCATCGAATTTGACGACAATACCGCCTGGGGTCAGCTGACGATCCTGGAGTTGAAGCTGCTGATCTATCTCGCCTTGCAACAATTTGAAGAAGCGAAAGAGGCGGTGGAAATGTTCCTGCAGTACAACGACAACACGGTTGAGCGCGGCTTGTTCTATCAAGCCGTGAATGTGGTGCTGGAGATGAAACTGGACGAAGACCTGGAACTGGAAGACTACGAGGCCAACTTCCGCCGGATGTTTGGCAACGAGCGGATGGATGCAGCGATCGGATCGGTGGACGGCAGCGTGCGCTTCCATGGCTTGACGCCGACCAGCATGAAGCTGGAGGGGCTCGATAGGCATTTGCGCTTGATCGAGAGCTACAAAAAACTGCACATGGCGCGGGCCAACATGACCGCTCTGTCCAGTTAACAGCGCCAACAAAAAAGCGAAGCCAGATCAATGGCTTCGCTTTTTACGGTGTCACTTGTCGAACAGCGGCTTATCAGAACGGGATATCGTCATCAAAGCTGTCGAAATCCGGAGCCGGTTGCGGTGCGGCCTGCGGAGGAGCCGGGCGCGACTGTTGCGGTGCCGACTGCTGCGGACGTGGAGCCTGCTGGCGTGGGGCTGGGGCGGATTGCTGGTAGTTATTGCCCCCGCCTTGTTGGTCGCCCTGCTGTGGACGGCCGCCCAGCAGTTGCATGGTGCCTTGCATATCGACCACGATTTCAGTGGTGTAACGCTTGATACCGTCTTTTTCCCACTCGCGGGTCTGCAGCTTGCCTTCGATGTAGACCTGCGAACCTTTACGCAGGTATTCGCCGGCGATTTCGGCCACTTTGCCGAACATCGAAACACGGTGCCATTCGGTCTTCTCGACCTTCTGACCGGTTTGCTTGTCGGTCCACTGTTCGCTGGTCGCCAGACTCAGGTTGGTCACGGCGTTACCGTTAGGCAAGTAGCGAACTTCGGGATCCTGGCCGCAAGTGCCGACCAATATGACTTTGTTAACCCCACGGGCCATAACGTTCTCCTAGGCTACGCACGCTGCCTCGGCCGGGTTGTTCACCAGGCGCTCAAGGGTCGTGCGATCCAATAGTTCTGTGTCCAATTTGATGTAAATCGCCGCTTCATCAGCAACGATCACCGCATCTGTTACCCCTACGACGGCCTTCAGGCGCTCAACCAGACCCGCTTCGCGGATCGCCTCGGGCGACAACGGCAAGCGCAGGCTCGTGACGTAAGGTGGTTCGCGCATGGTAACAGCAAAGGCCAGCCAAAGTGCAGCCAGCCCGGCACATCCCAGGAACACAACCGACAAACCGCCGTGCTGAAACAGCCAGCCGCCGAGGATCCCGCCCAGTGCCGAACCGAGGAACTGACTGGTGGAATAAACCCCCATCGCCGTGCCTTTGCCGCCTGCCGGTGAAACCTTGCTGATCAGCGACGGCAAGGACGCTTCCAGCAGATTGAACGCGGTGAAAAACACCACCGTGCCGATTACCAGAGCCCGCAAGCTGTCGCCGAACTGCCAGAAGAATAGCTCAGTGAGCATCAGCGTCAGCACCGCGCCCAATAAAACTCGTTTCATTTTGCGTTTCTTCTCGCCGTAGATAATGAACGGGATCATGGCGAAGAAAGAAATCAGCAGCGCAGCGAGGTACACCCACCAGTGCTGCTCCTTGGGCAAACCGGCTTTTTCGACCAGCGCCAGGGGCAATGCAACGAAGCTCGACATCAACATCGCGTGCAACACAAAAATGCCCAGGTCCAGGCGCAGCAGGTCCGGGTGCTTGAGCGTCGGTATCAGCGCTTGACGCGCGACACCGGACTCGCGGTGCTGCAATGGCCCGGTGGCGCGCGGCACCATGAACATCACGATGACGATACCGAGCAGCGCCATGCCGCCGGTGGCGAAGAACAGCCCCGAGAGGCCGAAGGCACGGGTCAGCAATGGCCCTACCACCATGGCGATCGCGAACGACAGACCGATCGTCATGCCGATCATGGCCATGGCTTTGGTCCGATGCTGTTCCCGGGTCAGGTCCGACAGCAACGCCATGACCGCCGCGGAAATCGCCCCGGCGCCCTGCAGGATGCGTCCGGCGATAACGCCCCAGATCGAATCGGCATTGGCCGCCAGCACACTCCCCAGGGCGAAAACGATCAGCCCCAGGTAAATCACTGGACGTCGACCGATGCGGTCGGAAATGAAGCCAAAGGGAATCTGAAAAATCGCCTGGGTCAGGCCGTAAGCGCCAATCGCCAACCCGATGAGGGCCGGGGTCGCGCCCGCCAGGTCCATCCCATAGGTCGCCAGCACCGGCAACACCATGAACATGCCAAGCATACGGAAGGCGAACACCAGGGCCAGACCGCTTGCTGCGCGGGTCTCACTGCCACTCATGCGTTCGCTGTGGGGATCGTGCATGGAAAAACCTCATGTGAACCGGCGGCGATTCTACCAGTCCCATCGATTGACGGGGTATATCGCGACGCTATGACGCGTACAGATGACGCAATCTTCATGCAAGGCTGCGCGCCCCTCATTTGATAGTGTGCATCCATCCAGTATTTGGCCGTATACTCCTACGTTTTCGACGCCCGCCGAGCGAGGCCACTTTGGACAAGATCCTGATTCGTGGGGCCCGAACCCACAACCTGAAGAACATCGACCTGACCCTGCCACGGGACAAACTGATCGTCATCACCGGCCTGTCCGGATCCGGCAAGTCGTCCCTGGCCTTCGACACGCTGTACGCCGAAGGCCAGCGCCGCTATGTCGAATCGCTGTCGGCCTACGCCCGGCAATTCCTGTCGATGATGGAAAAACCTGACGTCGACACCATCGAAGGTCTGTCGCCAGCGATCTCCATCGAACAGAAATCGACCTCGCACAACCCGCGCTCGACGGTTGGCACCATTACCGAAATCTACGATTACCTGCGCCTGCTCTACGCTCGCGTCGGTATTCCGCGCTGCCCGGACCACGACATTCCGCTGGAAGCCCAGACCGTCAGCCAGATGGTCGATCTGGTGCTGGCGCAACCGGAAGGCAGCAAACTGATGCTGTTGGCTCCGGTAATCCGCGAGCGCAAGGGCGAACACCTCTCGGTCTTCGAAGAACTGCGGGCCCAGGGCTTTGTGCGCGCCCGGGTGAACGGCAAACTCTGTGAGCTGGACGAGTTGCCGAAGCTGGATAAACAGAAGAAGCACTCGATCGACGTCGTGGTCGACCGCTTCAAGGTCCGCGCCGATCTGCAACAGCGCCTGGCCGAATCGTTCGAGACCGCGCTGAAACTGGCGGACGGCATCGCTCTGGTGGCGCCAATGGACGACGAGCCCGGCGAAGAAATCATCTTCTCCGCACGCTTTGCCTGTCCGATCTGCGGCCACGCCATCAGCGAGCTGGAACCCAAGCTGTTTTCCTTCAACAACCCAGCCGGCGCCTGCCCGACCTGCGATGGCCTGGGGGTTAAGCAGTTCTTCGACACCAAACGATTGGTGAACGGTGAACTGACCCTGGCGGAAGGCGCGATCCGCGGCTGGGACCGGCGCAACGTCTATTACTTCCAGATGCTTGGCTCGCTGGCCGCCCACTACAAGTTCAGCCTCGAAGTGCCGTTCAACGAACTGCCGGCCGATCAGCAGAAATTCATCCTGCATGGTAGCGGCTCGCAGAATGTCGACTTCAAGTACCTGAACGACCGCGGCGATATCGTCAAACGCTCGCACCCGTTCGAAGGCATCGTGCCGAACCTGGAACGTCGCTACCGAGAAACCGAATCGGCTTCGGTCCGTGAAGAACTGGCCAAGTTCCTCAGCACCCAGCCTTGCCCGGATTGCCGTGGCACTCGTCTGCGTCGCGAGGCGCGACACGTTTGGGTTGGCGAGAAGACCTTGCCGGCGGTGACCAACTTGCCGATCGGCGATGCCTGCGAATACTTCGGCGTGCTGAAGCTGACCGGCCGCCGTGGCGAAATTGCCGACAAGATCCTCAAGGAAATCCGCGAACGCCTGCAGTTTCTGGTCAACGTAGGCCTGGACTATCTGTCACTGGATCGCAGTGCCGACACGCTGTCCGGCGGTGAGGCCCAGCGTATCCGCCTGGCCAGTCAGATTGGCGCCGGCCTGGTGGGGGTTCTGTACATCCTCGATGAACCGTCAATTGGCCTGCACCAGCGGGACAACGACCGGTTGCTGGGCACCCTCAAGCATCTGCGGGATATCGGCAACACGGTAATCGTGGTCGAGCACGACGAAGACGCGATTCGTCTGGCCGACTATGTAGTGGATATCGGCCCGGGCGCGGGTGTGCACGGTGGACATATCGTTGCCGAAGGTACGCCGGACGAAGTCATGGCTCACCCTGACTCTCTGACTGGCAAGTATTTGTCGGGCCGAGTGAAGATCGCCGTTCCAGCCAAACGCACACCCCGTAACAAGAAGCTGTCGCTGTCCCTCAAGGGTGCTCGCGGCAACAATCTGCGCAATGTCGACCTGGAGATTCCAATCGGCCTGCTGACTTGCGTGACCGGCGTGTCCGGCTCGGGCAAATCGACGCTGATCAACAACACGTTGTTTCCCTTGAGCGCTACCGCACTCAACGGGGCAACGACCCTGGAAGCGGCGGCTCACGACAGCATCAAGGGCCTTGAGCACCTGGATAAAGTCGTCGACATCGATCAGAGCCCGATCGGTCGCACACCGCGCTCCAACCCGGCGACCTACACCGGCTTGTTCACGCCGATTCGCGAGTTATTCGCTGGCGTACCGGAATCTCGCTCCCGCGGTTACGGGCCGGGGCGTTTCTCCTTCAACGTGAAGGGCGGGCGCTGTGAAGCTTGCCAGGGCGATGGCCTGATCAAGGTGGAGATGCACTTCCTGCCGGACATCTATGTCCCGTGCGACGTCTGCAAGAGCAAGCGCTACAACCGCGAAACCCTTGAGATCAAATACAAGGGCAAGAGCATCCACGAAACCCTCGAAATGACCATCGAGGAAGCCCGGGTGTTCTTCGACGCGGTTCCGGCCTTGGCCCGTAAGCTTCAGACGCTGATGGACGTAGGCCTTTCGTACATCAAGCTGGGACAATCGGCGACGACGCTGTCGGGCGGTGAGGCCCAGCGGGTGAAACTGTCCCGCGAGTTGTCCAAGCGCGATACCGGCAAAACCCTGTATATCCTCGATGAGCCGACTACCGGCTTGCACTTCGCTGATATCCAACAACTGCTCGATGTTCTGCATCGCTTGCGCGATCACGGCAATACCGTGGTGGTGATCGAACACAACCTGGATGTGATCAAGACCGCCGACTGGTTGGTGGACCTGGGGCCGGAAGGCGGCTCCAAGGGCGGCCAGATCATTGCCGTCGGCACACCGGAAGACGTGTCCGAGATGAAGCAATCGCATACCGGCTACTATCTCAAGCCACTGCTGGCTCGCGACAAGGCCTGAATTGGGGCCATGAAAAAGCCCCTGTCACTTTGTCGGTGACAGGGGCATTTTTGTGCGTCGCCGGTCTAAAAATCAGAACTGCGATTGCAGGTAATTCTCCAGACCGATCAACTTGATCAAACCCAGCTGTTTCTCCAGCCAATAGGTGTGATCTTCCTCGGTGTCGTTCAGCTGAATGCGCAGGATCTCGCGGGTGACATAGTCCTTGTGCAACTCGCAAAGCTCGATGCCTTTGCACAGAGCTGCACGAACTTTATATTCCAGACGCAGGTCAGCGGCGAGCATGTCAGGCACAGTGGTGCCAACATCGAGATCGTCTGGACGCATGCGCGGCGTACCTTCGAGCATCAGGATCCGACGCATCAGGGCGTCAGCATGTTGCGCCTCTTCTTCCATCTCGTGGTTGATACGCTCGTAGAGCTCGGTGAACCCCCAGTCCTCGTACATCCGCGAATGGATGAAATATTGATCACGCGCCGCCAGTTCGCCTGTCAGCAACGTGTTGAGGTAATCGATTACGTCTGGGTGACCTTGCATCGCCCTACATCTCCCTGCTTGAAAGGCTGTAGTTTGAACCAACCTGACCTGAAGGTCACTCGCCTTCCGCAATAAAAGCGAAGATACTCTGAGAAAATGGGTTCAAATAACGCAAAAACCGCCCTAATGAGGGCGGTTCTGCTTCTCGTTTAGACTTCGTTAAGCTGTACGCCCAACGCCTTCGCGATGCCTTCTCCATAAGCCGTATCGGCCTTGAAGAAATGTTGCAGTTGACGATCAACCACGTCGCCGGAAACCCCAGACATCGCACCGGCAATGTTGTTGATCAGCAGAGCTTTCTGCTCATCGTTCATCAGACGGAACAGCGCACCGGCGTGGCTGTAGTAGTCGGTATCCTCGCGATGATCGTAGCGATCAGCCGCGCCGCTCAATGCCAAGGCAGGTTCCGCGTAGTGCGGTGCCTGTTTCGGTGATTCAACGTAGCTGTTCGGCTCGTAGTTCGGTGCCGCACCGCCATTACTGCCAAACGCCATCGAACCATCACGCTGGTAAGTGTTGACCGGACTGCGAGGTGCATTCACTGGCAGCTGCTGATGATTGGTGCCCACACGATAGCGGTGAGCATCCGCGTAAGCGAACACACGCCCCTGCAGCATGCGGTCAGGTGACAGGCCGACGCCTGGAACCATGTTGCTCGGACCGAACGCGGCCTGCTCGACTTCAGCGAAGTAGTTCAGCGGATTGCGGTTGAGCTCAAGCTCGCCTACTTCGATCAACGGGAACTCTTTCTGCGACCAGGTCTTGGTCACGTCGAACGGGTTCTCGTAGTGAGCCGCAGCCTGGGCCTCGGTCATGATCTGAATGTTGACACTCCATTTCGGGAAGTCACCGCGCTCAATGGCGCCGAACAGGTCACGTTGTGCGTAATCCGGATCGGTACCGGCCAGTCGTGCCGCTTCTGCCGGAGCGAGATTCTTGATCCCTTGTTTGGTTTTGTAGTGCCACTTCACCCAGTGACGCTCGCCATTGGCGTTGATCAGGCTGTAGGTGTGACTGCCAAAACCATGCATGTGGCGATAACCGTCAGGGATGCCGCGGTCAGAGAACAGGATAGTGATCTGGTGCAACGCCTCAGGCGAATGCGACCAGAAATCCCACATCATCTGCGCGCTTTTCAGATTGCTTTGCGGCAGACGCTTCTGGGTGTGGATAAAGTCAGGGAATTTCAGCGGATCACGGATGAAGAACACCGGCGTGTTGTTACCGACAATGTCCCAGTTGCCTTCCTCGGTGTAGAACTTCAGGGCAAAACCGCGTGGATCACGCTCGGTGTCAGCCGAACCGCGCTCGCCACCCACAGTGGAGAATCGCAGGAAGGTCGGGGTTTGTTTGCCGACAGACTCAAACAGCTTGGCGCTGGTGTATTGAGTGATATCGCGAGTCACAGTGAACGTACCGTAAGCACCCGAGCCTTTGGCGTGTACGCGACGCTCCGGGATGTTTTCACGGTTGAAGTGGGCAAGCTTCTCGATCAGGTGGAAATCGTCGAGCAGCAGAGGGCCACGAGGGCCGGCGGAGCGGGAATTCTGGTTGTCGGCGACAGGAGCGCCACTGGCGGTCGTAAGTGTTTTGTTTTGGCTCATGCGATCTCTTCCTCTGTCAGTCTTGAACTGCCGGCTAAATCGGCTTGGTGGGAAGTATTGATCATCAACATGACAGTCACAAATTCATTAATTTGCAGACACCAATAGAAAATTACTAATGATCAACCCAAGCATATAGTGCCTATAGGGAAGGGTTTGAAGCTTGTACGCAGAGCGCATTTCTAACAGGCACAAAAAACCGGGCACTAGGCCCGGTTCTTTGTTTCAGACTGACGTCTTACTCAGCGGATACAGCTTCACCGCCGACAGCACGATCAACCAACTCGACGTACGCCATAGGCGCGTTGTCGCCAGCGCGGAAACCGCACTTGAGGATGCGCAGGTAGCCACCCTCACGGGTAGCGTAACGCTTGCCCAGGTCGTTGAAGAGCTTACCAACGATAGCTTTCGAACGAGTACGGTCGAAAGCCAGACGGCGGTTAGCCAGGCTGTCTGTCTTGGCCAAAGTGATCAGCGGCTCAGCAACGCGGCGCAGTTCTTTGGCTTTTGGCAGTGTAGTTTTGATCAGCTCGTGCTCGAACAGCGACACCGCCATGTTTTGAAACATGGCCTTGCGGTGCGAGCTGGTGCGGCTCAGGTGACGACCACTTTTACGATGACGCATGGTTCATTCCTTACCAAACACAACGTTCGGTGATTACGACGATCAGGCAGTCGCCTTGTCGTCCTTCTTAAGACTTGCAGGCGGCCAGTTGTCGAGGCGCATGCCGAGGGACAGACCGCGGGAGGCCAGAACGTCCTTGATTTCAGTCAAGGATTTCTTGCCAAGGTTCGGAGTCTTCAACAGCTCTACTTCGGTACGCTGAATCAGGTCGCCGATGTAGTAGATGTTTTCCGCCTTAAGGCAGTTAGCCGAACGTACAGTCAGTTCCAGATCGTCAACCGGGCGAAGCAGGATCGGATCGATCTCGTCTTCCTGCTCGACAACCACTGGTTCACTGTCACCTTTGAGGTCGACGAACGCAGCCAACTGCTGTTGCAGAATGGTTGCAGCACGGCGGATAGCCTCTTCAGGATCCAGGGTACCGTTGGTTTCCAGATCAATAACCAGCTTGTCCAGGTTAGTACGCTGTTCGACACGGGCGTTTTCCACCACGTATGCGATACGGCGAACCGGGCTGAACGAAGAGTCAAGCTGCAAGCGACCGATGCTGCGGCTTTCGTCTTCATCGCTCTGACGCGAGTCTGCCGGTTCATAACCACGACCACGAGCTACGGTGAGCTTCATGTTCAGGGCGCCGTTAGACGCCAGGTTAGCGATTACGTGATCGGGGTTAACGATCTCGACATCATGATCCAGCTGAATATCGGCAGCGGTAACCACCCCCGAACCCTTCTTCGACAAGGTCAGCGTAACTTCGTCTCGACCGTGCAGCTTGATAGCCAGACCTTTAAGGTTCAACAGGATTTCAATTACGTCTTCCTGTACACCTTCGATGGCGCTGTACTCGTGGAGCACACCGTCAATCTCGGCCTCGACTACTGCACAGCCGGGCATTGAGGACAACAGGATGCGGCGCAGCGCGTTGCCCAGGGTGTGGCCAAAACCACGCTCGAGAGGCTCGAGTGTGATCTTGGCGCGGGTTGGACTGACAACCTGCACATCAATATGGCGGGGTGTCAGGAACTCATTTACCGAAATCTGCATGGATGCACCTATTTTCTAGCCCTTACTTGGAGTAGAGCTCGACAATCAGGCTTTCGTTGATGTCGGCGGACAGATCACTGCGAGCTGGAACGTTCTTGAAAACGCCCGACTTCTTCTCAGTGTCTACTTCTACCCATTCTACGCGGCCACGTTGGGCACACAGATCGAGAGCTTGGACAATGCGAAGTTGGTTCTTTGCTTTCTCGCGAACTGCAACCACGTCACCAGCACGAACCTGGTAAGACGGAACGTTTACGGTCTGACCGTTAACGCTGATCGACTTGTGCGATACCAGCTGACGGGATTCGGCACGAGTAGAGCCAAAACCCATACGGTATACAACGTTGTCCAGACGGCATTCGAGCAGTTGCAACAGGTTTTCGCCAGTTGCGCCTTTCTTGCCAGCAGCTTCTTTGTAGTAACCGCTGAATTGACGCTCGAGAACGCCGTAGATACGACGGACCTTCTGCTTTTCACGCAGTTGGGTGCCGTAATCGGACTGGCGACCGCGGCGTTGGCCGTGGATACCAGGTGCTGCTTCGATGTTGCACTTCGATTCGATCGCGCGCACGCCGCTCTTCAGAAAGAGATCGGTGCCTTCGCGACGAGCGAGTTTGCATTTTGGACCAATGTAACGAGCCATTCTTTACAATCTCCTGGATTACACGCGGCGCTTCTTCGGCGGACGGCACCCGTTGTGCGGGATTGGCGTCACGTCGGTGATGCTGGCGATCTTGTAGCCACAGCCGTTCAAAGCGCGGACTGCGGATTCACGACCTGGACCTGGACCTTTGACGTTAACGTCGAGGTTTTTCAGGCCGTATTCCAGCGCAGCTTGACCAGCACGCTCAGCAGCTACTTGAGCAGCGAACGGGGTGGACTTGCGGGAACCGCGGAAACCCGAACCACCGGAGGTAGCCCAGGAAAGAGCGTTACCTTGACGGTCGGTAATGGTCACGATGGTGTTGTTAAAAGAAGCATGGATGTGGGCGATGCCATCAACCACTGTCTTTTTAACTTTTTTACGAGGACGAGCAGCAGGTTTTGCCATGATTAATTTCCTGTCGATTCGCTGGGGCGATTACTTGCGGATCGGCTTACGCGGACCTTTACGGGTACGCGCGTTGGTCTTGGTACGCTGACCGCGTACTGGCAGACCACGACGATGACGCAGACCGCGATAGCAACCGAGGTCCATCAAACGCTTGATTTTCATGTTGATTTCGCGACGCAGGTCACCTTCAGTGGTGAACTTCGCCACTTCGCCACGCAGCTGTTCAATCTGCTCGTCGCTCAGATCTTTGATCTTTGCCGCTGGGTTTACCCCAGTCACTGCACAAATTTTCTGTGCAGTAGTGCGACCAACACCATAGATGTAGGTCAGCGAGATAACAGTATGCTTGTTATCTGGAATGTTAACGCCTGCAATACGGGCCATTCAGTGGGACTCCAATTGACAGCTACCTACGCCCCGGAAGCCAAGAAATAGGGCGCGAGATAATATCGCTGTAATAACAAATAATCAACCCGGCAGCGCACTAGCTGCCGGGCTTGAAGCACAATCACACTCAGCCTTGGCGCTGTTTGTGACGCGGTTCCGCGCTGCAAATTACTCGAACAACACCTTCGCGGCGAATAATCTTGCAGTTACGGCACAGCTTTTTCACCGATGCACGAACTTTCATCACCAACTCCTCGAACCTTATGGGTACTCAGCGCAACATGCCGCTGCCGTAACCCTTCAGGTTGGCTTTCTTCATCAGGGATTCGTACTGGTGCGAAACGAGGTGCGATTGTACTTGGGACATGAAGTCCATCACAACCACGACCACGATCAGCAACGAGGTCCCGCCAAGGTAGAACGGTACGTTTGCTGCAACCACCAGGAACTGGGGCAACAGGCAGACGGCCGTCATGTAAAGAGCACCGAACATGGTCAAGCGAGTCAGAACGCCATCAATGTAGCGCGCAGACTGCTCACCTGGACGGATGCCCGGAATAAAGGCACCGGACTTCTTCAGGTTTTCCGCTACGTCTTTCGGATTGAACATCAACGCCGTATAGAAGAAGCAGAAGAAAATAATCCCTGCACTAAACAGCAGAATATTCAACGGCTGACCAGGAGCGATCGACTGCGAGATGTCCTGCAACCAGCCCATACCTTCAGACTGACCGAACCAGGCACCCAACGAAGCCGGGAACAGCAAAATGCTGCTCGCGAAAATAGCCGGAATAACGCCGGCCATGTTCACCTTCAGCGGCAAGTGGCTGGTCTGCGCAGCGAAGACCTTACGGCCCTGCTGACGCTTGGCGTAGTGAACAGCAATACGACGCTGGCCACGCTCAATGAACACCACGAAACCGATAATCGCTACTGCCAGCAAACCGATGGCAACCAGGGCGAAGATGTTGATATCACCCTGACGTGCAGACTCGAAAGACTGCCCGATCGCTCTCGGAAGACCGGCGACGATACCCGAAAAAATCAACATCGAGATACCGTTGCCAACACCACGCTCAGTAATCTGCTCACCCAGCCACATCATGAACATCGCACCAGCCACAAAAGTGGATACCGCGACGAAATGGAAGCCAAAGTCACCAGTGAACGCAACGCCCTGCCCCGCCAGACCAATGGACATGCCAATAGCCTGGACGAGAGCGAGGACGACAGTGCCGTAGCGGGTGTACTGGCTGATCTTGCGACGGCCAGCTTCACCTTCCTTCTTCAACTGTTCCAGCTGCGGGCTGACGGCGGTCATCAGTTGCATGATGATCGATGCCGAAATGTACGGCATGATCCCCAGCGCAAAGATGCTCATCCGTTCCAGCGCGCCGCCGGAAAACATGTTGAACAAGCTAAGAATGGTCCCCTCATTCTGTCGAAACAGGTCCGCGAGTCGGTCCGGGTTGATACCTGGAACCGGGATGTGTGCGCCTATTCGGTAGACGATAATCGCCAGGAACAGAAAACGCAGACGAGCCCAGAGTTCAGACATACCGCCTTTGCCGAGCGCAGAGAGAGCACCTTGCTTAGCCATTTATTCCTCGAACTTGCCGCCAGCTGCTTCGATAGCCGCACGCGCACCTTTGGTGGCGCCGATTCCCTTTCCGATGGTGACAGCGCGAGTAACTTCGCCGGACAGCATGATTTTCACACGCTGAACGTTGACGTTGATCACGTTGGCATCTTTCAGGGACTGCACGGTGACGATGTCGCCTTCCACTTTAGCCAGCTCGGACAGACGCACTTCTGCGCGGTCCATGGCTTTCAGGGAAACGAAACCAAACTTCGGCAGGCGACGATGCAGCGGCTGTTGACCGCCTTCAAAGCCTGGAGCAATGGTGCCACCGGAGCGGGAGGTTTGACCTTTGTGGCCACGGCCACCAGTCTTACCCAAACCGCTACCGATACCACGGCCCGGACGATGCTTTTCGCGACGGGAACCCGGCGCTGGACTCAGATCATTGAGTTTCATCGATTAACCCTCGACACGCAGCATGTAGTAAGCCTTGTTGATCATCCCGCGATTCTCGGGAGTATCCTGGACTTCTACAGTGTGACCGATGCGACGCAGACCCAGACCCTTAACGCACAGTTTGTGGTTAGGGATGCGGCCGGTCATGCTTTTGATCAGCGTAACTTTAACGGTAGCCATGATCAGAAGATCTCCTTGACGCTTTTGCCACGCTTGGCGGCAATGGATTCAGGAGACTGCATTGCTTTCAAACCTTTGAAAGTGGCGTGAACCACGTTTACCGGGTTAGTCGAGCCGTAGCACTTGGCCAGAACGTTCTGAACGCCAGCAACTTCGAGGACAGCACGCATAGCGCCACCAGCGATGATACCGGTACCTTCAGAAGCAGGCTGCATGTACACCTTCGAAGCGCCGTGAGCGGACTTCATTGCGTACTGCAGAGTGGTGCCGTTCAGATCAACTTGGATCATGTTGCGGCGAGCAGCTTCCATTGCCTTCTGGATCGCAGCAGGCACTTCACGCGACTTGCCACGGCCGAAGCCAACGCGCCCTTTACCATCACCAACCACGGTCAACGCGGTGAAAGTGAAGATACGGCCGCCTTTAACGGTTTTGGCTACGCGGTTAACTTGAACCAGCTTCTCGATGTAGCCTTCGTCGCGCTTTTGGTCGTTATTTGACATAACTTAGAACTCCAGCCCAGCTTCACGAGCAGCATCAGCCAGCGCCTTGACGCGGCCGTGGTACTTGAAGCCAGAGCGGTCGAAAGCCACCTGCGAGACGCCAGCGGCTTTAGCACGCGTAGCGACCAGCTGGCCAACCTTAGTGGCCGCGTCGATGTTGCCGGTGGCACCATCACGCAGTTCTTTATCCAAAGTCGAGGCACTTGCCAGGACTTTGTTGCCGTCGGCCGAAATGACCTGGGCGTAGATGTGCTGCGACGAGCGGAACACGCAGAGACGCACGACTTCGAGTTCGTGCATTTTCAGGCGTGCTTTGCGAGCGCGACGCAGTCGAGTAACTTTTTTGTCGGTCATTTGCTATGCCCTACTTCTTCTTGGCTTCTTTACGACGGACGACTTCGTCCGCGTAGCGCACACCTTTGCCTTTGTACGGCTCTGGTGGACGGAAGTCGCGGATCTCGGCGGCCACTTGACCTACCAGCTGCTTGTCGATGCCCTTGATCAGGATATCGGTCTGGCTAGGAGTCTCAGCGGTGATGCCTTCCGGCAGTTCATAATCCACTGGGTGCGAGAAGCCAAGAGCCAGGTTCAGCACTGTGCCTTTTGCTTGCGCTTTGTAACCAACACCGACCAGCTGGAGCTTACGCTCGAAGCCTTGGCTTACGCCTTGGACCATGTTGTTTACCAACGCACGAGTGGTACCAGCCATTGCGCGAGTTTGTTGATCGCCATTGCGAGCAGCGAAACGCAGCTCACCAGCTTCTTCAACGATCTCAACGGACGAATGGATGTTCAGTTCGAGAGTACCCTTGGCACCCTTCACCGAAAGCTGTTGGCCTGCGAATTTGACTTCGACACCGGCTGGCAGCTTAACGGGGTTCTTAGCGACGCGTGACATGCTTATCCCCCCTTAGAACACAGTGCAAAGAACTTCGCCGCCGACACCGGCAGCGCGCGCAGCACGATCCGTCATCACACCTTTGTTGGTGGAGACGATAGACACACCGAGACCGCCACGAACTTTTGGCAGATCATCGACGGACTTGTACTGACGCAGGCCTGGACGGCTAACGCGCTTCACTTCCTCGATGACCGGACGGCCTTCGAAGTACTTCAGCTCGATGGACAGCAGTGGCTTGATTTCGCTGCTGATCTGATAACCCGCAATGTAACCTTCGTCCTTCAGGACTTTGGCAACAGCTACCTTCAAAGTAGAAGATGGCATGCTTACGACGGACTTTTCAGCCATCTGGGCATTACGGATTCGAGTTAGCATGTCCGCTAACGGGTCCTGCATACTCATGGGCTAGACGCTCCTAATACACAAAAAATTAGCCTTGCGGCTACTACGTGTCGCCGAGTACATCCGCGTAAAAAAACACGGGCTCAGGCGAGCCGGGTATTCTAGACACACCCCACAAATGAATCAAGCCCCAAAAGGGGCTTGATTCAAGTTCAAGGTCACCGATGGTCAGGATCTTGCGACCCCGAACACCGAGACTTTGACAGTGCTTACCAGCTGGCTTTAACCAGACCAGGTACGTCACCACGCATTGCAGCTTCACGCAGTTTGTTACGGCCAAGGCCGAACTTGCGGTAAACGCCGTGTGGACGACCGGTCAGGCGGCAGCGGTTACGCATGCGCGAAGCGCTTGCGTCACGTGGCTGCTTCTGCAGAGCTACTGTAGCTTCCCAACGTGCTTCTGGACTTGCGTTCAGATCAACGATGATAGCTTTCAGTGCTGCACGCTTTTTGGCGTACTTGGCAACCGTGAGCTGACGCTTCAGCTCGCGGTTTTTCATGCTCATCTTGGCCATTTTCCTACTCCAATCAGTTGCGGAACGGGAATTTGAAAGCACGCAACAGGGCGCGACCTTCATCATCGTTCTTGGCAGTGGTGGTCAGGGTAATGTCCAGACCGCGGAGAGCATCGATCTTGTCGTAGTCGATTTCCGGGAAGATGATCTGCTCTTTAACACCCATGCTGTAGTTACCACGACCATCGAAGGACTTGGCATTCAGGCCGCGGAAGTCGCGAACCCGAGGCAGGGAGATCGACAGCAGACGATCCAGGAACTCGTACATACGCTCACGGCGCAGGGTCACTTTGACGCCGATCGGCCAACCTTCACGGACTTTAAAGCCAGCGATGGATTTCCGAGCGTAGGTCACAACGACTTTCTGGCCGGTGATCTTTTCCAGGTCAGCAACAGCGTGTTCGATGACTTTTTTGTCGCCGATCGCTTCGCCCAGACCCATGTTCAGGGTGATTTTGGTAACGCGCGGAACTTCCATCACGTTCGAAAGCTTAAGTTCTTCCTTAAGTTTCGGTGCGATTTCCTTCCGGTAAATCTCTTTTAGTCGTGCCATGGTCTTCTACCTAGCAGTGTTCAAGCATCAACCGCTTTTTGGGTCGACTTGAAGACACGAATTTTCTTACCGTCTTCTACTTTGAAACCAACGCGGTCAGCCTTGTTGGTTTCGCCGTTGAAGATGGCGACGTTGGAAGCGTGCAGTGGCGCTTCTTTCTCGACGATACCGCCCTGTACGCCCGACATCGGGTTAGGCTTGGTATGACGCTTGACCAGGTTCAGACCACCAACGACCAGACGGTCATCAGCAAGAACCTTCAGCACCTTACCGCGCTTACCTTTGTCTTTGCCGGCGATCACGATGATCTCGTCGTCACGACGAATCTTTTGCATGTCGGATCTCCTTACAGCACTTCTGGGGCGAGCGAGACGATCTTCATGAACTTCTCAGTACGAAGTTCACGGGTCACTGGCCCAAAGATACGGGTGCCGATCGGCTCTTGCTTGTTGTTCAGAAGAACAGCAGCGTTGCCATCAAAGCGGATAATGGAGCCATCTGCACGGCGAACGCCGTGACGAGTGCGGACTACAACAGCAGTCATCACTTGGCCTTTTTTCACCTTACCGCGAGGAATTGCTTCCTTCACGGTAACCTTGATGATGTCACCGATACCAGCGTAACGACGATGGGAGCCACCCAGCACCTTGATGCACATAACACGGCGAGCGCCGCTGTTATCGGCCACATCGAGCATGGATTGAGTCTGAATCATATAATTTCTCCGACCCCTAGTCCTTAGACTTCCACAGCGCGTTCGAGAACATCAACCAGCGCCCAAGACTTGGTCTTGGCCAAAGGACGAGTTTCACGAATAGTGACTTTGTCGCCGATGTGGCACTGATTGGTTTCGTCGTGCGCGTGCAGCTTAGTCGAACGCTTAACGTATTTACCGTAGATCGGGTGCTTAACGCGACGCTCGATCAGAACGGTGATGGTTTTGTCCATCTTGTCGCTGACAACACGGCCAGTCAGCGTACGGACAGTTTTTTCGGCTTCAGCCATGATTACTTACCTGCCTGCTGGTTGAGCACAGTCTTCACGCGAGCAATGTCACGCTTAACTTGCGAGAGCAGATGAGACTGCCCCAACTGGCCAGTTGCTTTCTGCATACGCAGATTGAACTGGTCGCGCAGCAGGCCGAGCAGTTGCTCGTTCAGCTGCTGTGCGGATTTTTCACGAAGTTCATTCGCTTTCATCACATCACCGTCCGTTTAACAAAGGAGGTGGCGAGCGGCAGCTTTGCAGCAGCCAGGGCGAAAGCCTCACGCGCCAGCTCTTCAGAAACACCCTCGATTTCATACAGGACTTTGCCTGGCTGAATCTGGGCAACCCAGTACTCCACGTTACCCTTACCCTTACCCATCCGAACTTCGAGTGGTTTTTTGGAAATAGGCTTGTCCGGGAATACACGGATCCAGATCTTGCCGCCACGTTTAACGTGACGGGTCAGTGCACGACGCGCTGACTCGATCTGACGAGCGGTGAGACGACCACGAGCAACAGACTTCAGCGCATATTCGCCGAAGCTGACTTTGCTACCGCGCAATGCCAGGCCACGGTTGTGACCAGTCATTTGCTTGCGGAACTTCGTACGCTTTGGTTGCAACATTTGGCGTACCCCTTACTTAGCAGCTTTTTTACGAGGCGCTGGTGCTTGTGGTTTCAGTTCTTCTTGGCGACCACCAATTACTTCGCCTTTGAAGATCCAAACCTTTACACCGATCACACCATAAGTGGTGTGAGCTTCGTAGTTGGCATAGTCGATGTCGGCACGCAGGGTGTGCAGAGGCACACGACCTTCGCGATACCATTCAGTACGTGCGATTTCAGCACCGCCGAGACGACCGCTCACTTGGATTTTGATGCCTTTGGCACCAATGCGCATGGCGTTCTGAACAGCGCGCTTCATAGCGCGACGGAACATTACGCGACGCTCCAGCTGCTGAGCTACGCTCTGCGCAACCAGCATACCGTCGAGCTCCGGCTTGCGGATCTCTTCGATATTGATGTGCACAGGCACACCCATTTGCTTGGTCAGGTCCTGACGCAGTTTCTCAACATCTTCACCTTTCTTCCCGATAACGATACCTGGACGAGCGGTGTGGATGGTGATTCGTGCAGTTTGGGCCGGACGATGGATATCGATACGGCTTACGGACGCGCTTTTTAGTTTGTCTTGGAGATACTCACGCACCTTCAGATCAGCGAACAAGTAGTCCGCATAAGTCCGACCGTCTGCGTACCAGACGGAGGTGTGCTCCTTGACGATTCCCAGGCGAATGCCAATGGGATGTACTTTCTGACCCATCTCTTCGACTCCGTTACTTGTCAGCAACCTTGACAGTGATATGGCAAGACCGCTTGACGATGCGATCAGCACGGCCTTTGGCACGTGGCATGATGCGCTTCAGCGAACGCCCTTCGTTAACGAAAACGGTGCTGACTTTCAGGTCATCAACGTCTGCGCCTTCGTTATGCTCGGCGTTGGCTACGGCCGACTCCAGCACTTTCTTCATGATCTCGGCGGCTTTCTTACTGCTGAAAGCCAACAGGTTGAGCGCTTCGCCCACCTTCTTCCCGCGGATCTGGTCGGCGACCAAGCGGGCTTTCTGGGCGGAGATTCGAGCGCCCGACAACTTAGCGGCTACTTCCATTTCCTAACCCCTTAACGCTTGGCTTTCTTGTCTGCCACGTGCCCACGATATGTGCGGGTACCGGCGAACTCGCCCAGTTTGTGGCCGACCATGTCTTCGTTAACGAGAACTGGGACGTGTTGACGACCGTTGTGTACTGCGATGGTCAGACCGACCATTTGTGGCAGGATCATCGAGCGACGCGACCAGGTTTTAACTGGTTTGCGATCGTTCTTTTCCGCCGCCACTTCGATCTTCTTCAGTAGGTGAAGATCGATAAAAGGACCTTTTTTCAGAGAACGTGGCACTGTCGTATCCCTCTATTTACTTGCGACGACGGACGATCATTTTGTCGGTACGCTTATTACCACGAGTCTTCGCGCCCTTAGTCGGGAAGCCCCATGGCGATACCGGATGACGACCACCAGAGGTACGACCTTCACCACCACCATGTGGGTGGTCAACCGGGTTCATGGCAACACCACGAACGGTTGGGCGAACGCCACGCCAGCGTTTGGCACCAGCTTTACCCAGCGAACGCAGGCTGTGCTCGGAGTTCGAGACTTCGCCCAGGGTCGCGCGGCATTCAGCCAGCACTTTACGCATCTCACCAGAACGCAGACGCAGGGTCACGTAGACACCTTCACGAGCGATCAGCTGAGCCGAAGCACCAGCGGAACGAGCGATTTGCGCGCCTTTACCTGGCTTCAATTCGATGCCGTGTACGGTGCTACCAACTGGAATGTTACGCAGTTGCAGAGCGTTGCCCGGCTTGATCGGTGCCAGAGCACCTGCGATCAGCTGGTCGCCAGCACTCACGCCTTTAGGCGCAATGATGTAGCGACGCTCGCCATCTGCGTACAGCAGCAGAGCGATGTGAGCAGTACGGTTTGGATCGTATTCGATACGCTCAACAGTGGCAGCGATGCCATCTTTGTCGTTGCGACGGAAATCGACCAGACGATAATGCTGCTTATGGCCACCACCGATGTGACGAGTGGTAATACGACCATTGTTGTTACGACCACCAGACTTCGATTTTTTCTCGAGCAGCGGTGCGTGAGGAGCGCCTTTATGCAGCTCCTGGTTGACCACCTTGACCACAAAACGGCGGCCAGGGGAAGTCGGTTTGCATTTAACGATTGCCATGATGCACCCCTTCCTTACTCAGCACTGCTGCTGAAATCGAGATCTTGGCCTGGCTGAAGGGAGATAACTGCCTTCTTCCAGTCATTACGCTTGCCCAGACCGCGAGCAGTGCGCTTGCTCTTACCCAGAACATTCAGGGTAGTAACACGCTCTACTTTCACGCTGAACAGGCTTTCGACGGCCTTCTTGATTTCCAGCTTGGTTGCGTCAGTGGCAACCTTGAAAACGAACTGGCCTTTCTTGTCTGCCAGAACCGTAGCCTTCTCGGAAACGTGCGGGCCAAGCAGAACTTTAAATACGCGTTCCTGGTTCATCCCAGCAGCTCCTCGAATTTCTTCACGGCCGACACGGTGATCAACACCTTGTCGTATGCGATCAGACTAACTGGATCGGAACCTTGCACATCACGTACATCAACGTGCGGCAGGTTACGAGCAGCCAGGTACAGGTTCTGATCAACAGCGTCCGACACGATCAGAACGTCGGTCAGGCTCATGTTGTTCAGTTTGCCCAGCAGGTCTTTGGTTTTCGGCGTTTCAACAGCGAAATCCTGAACCACGACCAGACGATCAGTACGCACCAGCTCAGCAAGGATGGAACGCATTGCTGCGCGATACATCTTCTTGTTCAGCTTCTGGGAGTGATCCTGAGGACGAGCTGCGAAAGTGGTACCGCCGCCACGCCAGATTGGGCTACGGATAGTACCGGCACGAGCACGGCCAGTACCTTTCTGACGCCATGGGCGCTTACCGCCACCACGAACGTCGGAACGGGTCTTTTGCTGCTTGCTACCTTGACGGCCGCCGGCCATGTAGGCCACGACTGCTTGGTGAACCAGCGTCTCGTTGAATTCGCCGCCAAATGTCAGTTCGGAAACTTCGATCGCTTGAGCGTCATTTACATTTAATTGCATGTCAGCTTCCCCTTAACCGCGAGCCTTGGCTGCTGGACGTACAACCAAGTTGCCGCCAGTAGCGCCAGGAACAGCGCCCTTGACCAACAACAGATTGCGTTCAGCGTCCACGCGCACTACTTCGAGGGACTGCACGGTCACGCGCTCAGCGCCCATATGACCGGACATTTTTTTGCCCTTGAATACACGACCAGGAGTCTGGCACTGGCCGATAGAGCCTGGAACGCGGTGGGATACGGAGTTACCGTGGGTGTTATCTTGCCCGCGGAAATTCCAACGCTTGATCGTACCCTGGAAGCCTTTACCTTTGGACTGACCGGTTACATCAACCAGTTGACCAGCAGCGAAGATTTCAGCATTGATCAGATCGCCGGCCTGGTACTCGCCTTCTTCAAGGCGGAATTCCATCACGGTACGACCAGCGGCAACGTTCGCCTTAGCGAAGTGGCCAGCTTGCGCAGCTGTAACACGCGAAGCACGACGCTCGCCTACAGTGACTTGCACTGCACGATAGCCATCGGTCTCTTCAGTTTTGAACTGGGTGACGCGATTCGGCTCGATCTCAATGACCGTGACCGGAATGGAGACACCTTCTTCGGTGAAAATACGGGTCATACCGCATTTACGACCGACTACACCAATAGTCATGTTGTAAACCTCATGAGTGTACGGGGCTTTCACCCGCTATGGCCGCCCATTTCAGAGCGTTACACGACTAAGACCGAGTCTTAGCCGAGGCTGATCTGCACTTCCACACCGGCCGCAAGATCAAGCTTCATAAGAGCATCAACGGTTTTATCCGTTGGCTGGACGATGTCCAGAACGCGCTTATGAGTACGGATCTCGTACTGGTCACGCGCGTCTTTGTTGACGTGCGGGGAGACCAGAACGGTGAACCGCTCTTTACGGGTAGGCAGTGGAATTGGACCACGCACTTGAGCACCAGTACGTTTCGCGGTTTCCACGATTTCCTGGGTGGATTGGTCGATCAGGCGATGGTCAAAAGCCTTCAACCTGATACGGATTTGCTGATTTTGCATTGGATTTCAGACTCCGGCTGCTATTCCCACCGGGCGCAATACGCCCGTTAAAAGGAGGCGCAATTCTATAGACGCCCCCGATAGGTGTCAACCCAATAAAAAAGCCCCCGCTGAGCGGGGGCTTTTTCAAAGCATCGAAGCTATCTCAGAAGAGAAGCTTACTCGATGATTTTAGCTACAACGCCAGCACCAACGGTACGGCCGCCTTCGCGAATAGCGAAACGCAGACCGTCTTCCATTGCGATGGTTTTGATCAGGGTAACAGTCATTTGAATGTTATCGCCTGGCATTACCATTTCAACGCCTTCTGGCAGCTCGCAGTTACCAGTCACGTCAGTAGTACGGAAGTAGAACTGTGGACGGTAGCCTTTGAAGAACGGAGTGTGACGACCGCCTTCTTCTTTGCTCAGAACGTAAACTTCTGCGGTGAACTTGGTGTGCGGCTTAACGGTACCTGGCTTAACCAGAACCTGACCACGCTCCACGTCATCACGCTTGGTGCCACGCAGCAGCACGCCGCAGTTCTCGCCAGCACGACCTTCGTCGAGCAGTTTGCGGAACATTTCAACACCGGTGCAAGTGGTGACGGTAGTGTCACGCAGACCAACGATTTCCAGCGGATCCTGAACGCGAACGATACCGCGCTCGATACGACCAGTCACAACAGTACCGCGACCCGAGATCGAGAATACGTCTTCGATTGGCATCAGGAACGGCTTGTCAGTCAGACGAACTGGTTCTGGGATGTAGCTGTCCAGAGTTTCAACCAGCTTCTTGACGGCAGTGGTGCCCATCTCGTTATCGTCCAGACCATCCAGCGCCATACGAGCGGAGCCGATGATGATTGGAGTGTCGTCGCCTGGGAAGTCGTAAGTGCTCAGCAGATCGCGCACTTCCATCTCAACCAGTTCCAGCAGCTCAGCGTCGTCTACCAGGTCAGCCTTGTTCAGGAAAACCACGATGTACGGAACGCCTACCTGACGGGACAGCAGGATGTGCTCACGGGTTTGTGGCATCGGACCATCAGCGGCCGAGCAAACCAGGATAGCGCCGTCCATTTGAGCAGCACCGGTGATCATGTTCTTCACATAGTCAGCGTGACCTGGGCAGTCAACGTGAGCGTAGTGACGGATCTTCGAGTTGTACTCAACGTGAGCGGTGTTGATGGTGATACCGCGAGCTTTCTCTTCTGGTGCGCTGTCGATCTTGTCGAAGTCAACACGAGCCGAACCGAAAACTTCGGAGCAGACGCGAGTCAGAGCAGCGGTCAGAGTGGTTTTACCGTGGTCAACGTGACCGATAGTGCCAACGTTGACGTGCGGTAGGGAACGATCAAATTTTTCTTTAGCCACGACAATTAACTCCTTGCCTAAAGGACTGAATCAGCCTTGTTTTTTGGTAACGGTTTCGACGATGTGCGACGGAGCCGTATTGTATTTTTTGAATTCCATAGAGTAGCTTGCGCGCCCCTGAGACATGGAACGAACGTCGGTCGCATAACCGAACATCTCGCCCAACGGAACCTCGGCACGAATTACTTTACCGGAAACCGTATCTTCCATACCCAGAATCATGCCGCGACGACGGTTAAGGTCGCCCATCACGTCACCCATATAGTCTTCAGGCGTAACAACCTCTACCGCCATGATCGGCTCAAGCAACTCACCACCACCCTTCTGGGCCAGTTGCTTGGTCGCCATGGAAGCAGCCACCTTAAACGCCATCTCGTTCGAGTCGACGTCGTGGTAAGAACCATCAAACACGGTAGCCTTCAGGCCGATCAGCGGATAGCCGGCAACAACACCGTTCTTCATCTGCTCTTCGATACCCTTCTGGATAGCCGGGATGTATTCCTTAGGAACCACACCACCCACTACTTCGTTCAGGAATTGCAGACCTTCCTGACCTTCGTCAGCAGGTGCAAAACGGATCCAGCAATGACCAAACTGGCCACGACCGCCGGACTGACGAACGAACTTGCCTTCGATTTCGCAGCTCTTCGTGATGCGCTCACGGTACGAAACTTGAGGCTTACCGATGTTGGCTTCGACGTTGAACTCACGGCGCATCCGGTCAACCAGGATGTCCAGGTGCAGCTCGCCCATGCCGGAGATGATCGTTTGACCAGTCTCTTCATCAGTTTTGACGCGGAAAGACGGGTCTTCCTGAGCAAGCTTGCCCAGAGCGATACCCATTTTTTCCTGGTCATCCTTGGTCTTAGGCTCTACGGCAACCGAAATAACCGGCTCCGGGAAGTCCATGCGAACCAGGATGATTGGCTTGTCAGCGTTGCACAAAGTTTCACCAGTGGTGACGTCCTTCATGCCGATCAAGGCCGCGATGTCACCAGCGCGTACTTCCTTGATTTCTTCACGGGCGTTTGCGTGCATTTGCACCATACGACCCACGCGCTCTTTCTTGCCTTTTACCGAGTTGATCACGCCGTCGCCGGAGGCCAACACGCCCGAGTAAACCCGAACAAAGGTCAAGGTACCCACGAATGGGTCGGTAGCGATCTTGAACGCCAGAGCCGCGAAAGGCTCGTCGTCGCTTGCATGACGCTCCATTTCCTCTTCCTCGTTATCCGGGTTGGAACCCTTGATAGCAGGAATGTCGGTAGGAGCAGGCAGGAAGTCGATAACGGCGTCGAGAACCAGGGGAACACCCTTGTTCTTGAAGGAAGAACCGCAAACAGCCAGAACGATCTCACCAGCGATAGTACGCTGACGCAGAGCGGCCTTGATTTCCTCGATGGAGAGCTCTTCCCCTTCGAGATACTTGTTCATCAGCTCTTCGTTGGCTTCGGCCGCAGCCTCGACCATGTTGCTGCGCCACTCTTCAGCCAGCTCTTGCAGCTCGGCAGGAATGTCCTTGCGAACAGGGACCATACCCTTGTCAGAGTCATTCCAGTAGACAGCTTGCATGTTGATCAGATCGATCTGACCCTGGAAGTTGTCTTCGGAACCGATAGCCAACTGGATTGGCACCGGAGTGTGACCCAGACGCTGCTTGATCTGACCGATCACGCGCAGGAAGTTAGCGCCAGCACGGTCCATCTTGTTTACGTAAACAAGACGTGGAACGCCGTACTTGTTGGCCTGACGCCATACGGTTTCCGACTGAGGCTCAACACCCGAAGTACCGCAGAACACAACGACAGCGCCGTCGAGTACGCGCAGGGAGCGTTCAACTTCAATAGTGAAGTCTACGTGGCCCGGGGTATCGATAACGTTGAAACGGTGTTCGTGCGAGTACTGCTTCTCAGAACCTTTCCAGAAGGCGGTGATAGCAGCAGAAGTAATGGTAATACCACGCTCCTGCTCCTGCACCATCCAGTCTGTGGTCGCGGCGCCGTCATGCACCTCGCCCATTTTGTGACTTTTGCCAGTGTAAAAAAGGACGCGCTCGGTGGTGGTGGTTTTACCAGCATCCACGTGAGCAACGATACCGATGTTACGGTAGCGGCTAATCGGAGTAGTACGAGCCATAAAGCCCTCGCAAAATTAGTGAAGCTAAAATTAGAAGCGGTAGTGCGAGAAAGCCTTGTTGGCTTCAGCCATACGGTGCACGTCTTCACGCTTCTTAACAGCAGCACCTTTACCTTCAGCAGCGTCCAACAGTTCGCCAGCCAAACGCAGAGCCATAGACTTCTCGCCGCGCTTACGGGCGAAGTCTACCAACCAGCGCATTGCCAGCGCGTTACGACGGGACGGACGAACTTCGACCGGAACCTGGTAAGTAGCACCGCCTACACGGCGCGACTTTACTTCGACCAGCGGAGCGATGGCGTCGAGAGCTTTCTCGAAGATTTCCAGGGGGTCGCTGTTCTTGCGTTCTTTAACCTTTTCCAGCGCGCCATAAACGATACGCTCGGCAACGGCTTTTTTGCCGCTTTCCATCACGTGGTTCATGAACTTGGCCAGGATTTGGCTTCCGTATTTTGGATCGTCAAGCACTTCGCGCTTGGCTGCTACGCGTCTTCTTGGCATGGATAAGCCCTCAAACGGTCTTCAGGTTCGCTCGGAATCGGTGCCCTTTCGGGACGCCTCCGACCTTACTCTTATCGACTCAGAAAAATAGAAATCGGTTTTTTGCTGCAAGCGACTATTACTTCGGACGCTTGGTACCGTACTTCGAACGACCTTGGTTACGACCTTTAACGCCGGAAGTATCCAAAGAGCCGCGAACGGTGTGGTAACGAACACCTGGCAAGTCTTTTACACGACCGCCGCGGATCAGTACCACGCTGTGCTCTTGCAGGTTGTGGCCTTCACCGCCGATGTACGAGGAAACCTCGAAACCGTTGGTCAGACGCACACGGCATACTTTACGCAGTGCCGAGTTAGGTTTTTTCGGCGTAGTGGTATACACACGGGTGCATACGCCACGACGTTGCGGGCAGTTCTGCAGCGCAGGCACGTCGGATTTCTCGACGATACGCTTACGCGGCTGACGTACCAGCTGGTTGATAGTTGCCATCTACTAGCTCCACTGTTGTCTTGCGACGCTATTGTCTTGCAAGAAAAGCAAAATGGCAGGAACGAATCCCCGCCAAATTTAGGGGTACAAGAGTCTAAAGAGGATCTTGCCCCCAGTCAAGGCAAGGCCCCGACCTCTCCCCCCATCCAACCTCGACAAATTGTCTCGACTGGATGAACGGAGCGATCAGGGCCTGCACTCATTTACTACCGCAGAACTCAGTTACCGCTCGAGTTCAGCGCTTCGGTCAGTGCAGCTTCCACTTCACTGGCGCTCACGCGCAACGGTTTGTCAGCATCACGGCGGCGCTTGCGCTCGCTGTGATAAGCCAGACCGGTACCGGCCGGGATCAGACGACCCACGACCACGTTTTCTTTCAGGCCGCGCAGGTAATCGCGCTTGCCGGTTACCGCCGCCTCGGTCAGTACGCGAGTGGTTTCCTGGAAGGAAGCCGCCGAGATGAACGATTCGGTGGACAACGACGCCTTGGTGATACCCAGCAGAACACGAGTGAACTTGGAGACAAATTTGTCTTCATTGCTCAGACGCTCGTTCTCTACCAGCACGTGAGTCAATTCCATCTGGTCGCCCTTGATGAAACTGGAATCGCCGGATTCAGCGATCTCAACTTTACGCAGCATCTGACGCAGGATGGTCTCGATGTGCTTGTCGTTGATCTTCACGCCTTGCAGACGGTAAACGTCCTGGATCTCGTTCACGATGTACTTGGCCAGCGCACTCACACCCAGCAGACGCAGGATGTCGTGTGGATCGCTCGGACCGTCGGAGATAACTTCGCCGCGGTTTACCTGTTCGCCTTCGAAGACGTTCAGGTGACGCCACTTCGGAATCAGCTCTTCGTACGGATCGCTACCGTCGTTCGGGGTGATAACCAGACGGCGCTTGCCTTTGGTCTCTTTACCGAACGCGATGGTGCCGCTGACTTCAGCCAGAATCGAGGCTTCTTTCGGACGACGGGCTTCGAACAAGTCGGCAACACGCGGCAGACCACCGGTGATGTCACGGGTCTTCGAAGTCTCTTGCGGAATACGAGCGATAACATCACCGATCGCGATTTTCGCACCGTCCGCTACACCGACCAGGGCGTTAGCAGGCAGGAAGTACTGAGCAATTACGTCGGTACCCGGCAGCAAGAGATCCTTGCCGTTGTCATCAACCATCTTCACAGCAGGACGGATATCTTTACCGGCAGCTGGACGGTCTTTGGCGTCGAGTACTTCAATGTTGGTCATACCGGTCAATTCGTCAGTCTGACGCTTGATCGTGATGCCTTCTTCCATACCCACGTAGGTCACGGTACCTTTCATTTCGGTAACGATTGGGTGAGTGTGCGGATCCCACTTGGCCACGATTGCGCCAGCGTCGACCTTGTCACCTTCTTTAACCGAAATCACAGCACCGTACGGCAGCTTGTAGCGCTCACGCTCACGACCGAAGTCATCAGCGATTGCCAGCTCACCGGAACGGGACACAGCAACCAGGCAACCGTCCACTCGCTCAACGTGCTTCAGGTTATGCAGACGGACGGTACCGCCATTCTTCACCTGAACGCTGTCGGCTGCGGAGGTCCGGCTTGCCGCACCACCGATGTGGAACGTACGCATGGTCAGCTGGGTACCCGGCTCACCGATGGACTGGGCAGCGATAACGCCGACCGCTTCACCGATGTTCACCTGGTGACCACGAGCCAAGTCACGGCCGTAGCACTTGGCGCAAATGCCGTAGCGGGTTTCGCAGCTGATCGGCGAACGCACGATTACTTCGTCGATGCTGTTCAGCTCGATGAACTCGACCCACTTCTCGTCTACCAGAGTGCCGGCAGGAACGATAACTTCCTCGGTACCTGGCTTGAATACGTCACGGGCAATGACACGACCCAATACGCGCTCACCCAACGGCTCAACAACGTCACCGCCTTCAATGTGCGGAGTCATTACCAGGCCATGTTCGGTACCGCAATCGATCTCGGTCACAACCAGATCCTGCGCCACGTCTACCAGACGACGAGTCAGGTAACCGGAGTTCGCAGTTTTCAACGCGGTATCCGCCAGACCTTTACGAGCACCGTGAGTAGAGATGAAGTACTGAAGTACGCTCAAACCTTCACGGAAGTTCGCAGTAATCGGCGTTTCGATGATGGAACCGTCCGGCTTGGCCATCAGGCCACGCATACCGGCGAGCTGACGGATCTGCGCAGCAGAACCCCGTGCGCCCGAGTCGGCCATCATGTACATCGAGTTGAAGGATTCCTGGTCAACTTCGACGCCATGGCGGTCAATGACTTTCTCTTTCGAGAGGTTGGCCATCATCGCCTTGGATACTTCGTCGTTCGCCTTGGACCAAAGGTCGATCACTTTGTTGTACTTCTCGCCCTGGGTTACCAGGCCGGAGGCGTACTGACTTTCGATCTCTTTCACTTCGTCGGTGGCGGCACCGATGATGCGGGCTTTTTCATCCGGGATAACGAAGTCGTTAACACCGATGGAAACGCCGGAGATGGTCGAATAGGCAAAACCGGTGTACATCAACTGGTCAGCGAAGATCACGGTCTCTTTCAAACCAACCACGCGGTAGCACTGGTTGATCAGCTTGGAGATCGCTTTCTTTTTCATCGGCAGGTTGACGACGTCGAAGGACAGACCTTTTGGCACAACCTGGAACAACAGCGCACGGCCGACGGTAGTGTCGACGATACGAGTGTTGGTCACGCTGCCGCCATCACGATCGTTCACGGTTTCGTTGATCCGCACCTTGACCTTGGCGTGCAGTGCGGCTTCGCCGGCACGGAACACACGGTCAACTTCCTGCAGATCCGCGAACACACGACCTTCGCCTTTGGCGTTGATCGCTTCACGAGTCATGTAGTACAGACCCAATACAACGTCCTGCGAAGGAACGATGATTGGCTCACCGTTGGCTGGCGACAGAATGTTGTTGGTCGACATCATCAACGCACGCGCTTCCAGCTGGGCTTCCAGCGTCAGCGGCACGTGCACGGCCATTTGGTCGCCGTCGAAGTCGGCGTTGTACGCAGCACAGACCAGAGGGTGCAGCTGGATAGCCTTACCTTCGATCAGTACCGGTTCAAACGCCTGGATACCCAGACGGTGAAGGGTCGGTGCACGGTTGAGGAGAACCGGGTGTTCGCGAATCACTTCAGCGAGAACGTCCCAAACCTCTGGCAGCTCACGCTCAACCATCTTCTTGGCCGCTTTGATGGTGGTAGCAAGACCACGCATTTCCAGCTTGCCGAAAATGAACGGCTTGAACAGCTCGAGAGCCATCTTCTTCGGCAGACCGCACTGGTGCAGACGCAGGGTCGGACCTACGGTAATTACCGAACGACCGGAGTAGTCAACACGCTTACCGAGCAAGTTCTGACGGAAACGACCTTGCTTACCCTTGATCATGTCAGCCAGGGATTTCAGAGGACGCTTGTTGGAACCGGTGATAGCGCGGCCACGACGACCGTTGTCGAGCAGTGCGTCGACGGCTTCCTGCAACATACGCTTTTCGTTGCGCACGATGATGTCCGGAGCGGACAGATCAAGCAGGCGCTTCAAACGGTTGTTACGGTTGATCACTCGACGATACAGATCGTTGAGGTCGGAAGTCGCGAAACGACCGCCATCCAATGGGACCAGTGGACGCAGATCTGGCGGCAGAACCGGCAGAACGGTCAGCACCATCCACTCTGGCAGGTTGCCGGAACCCTGGAAGGCTTCCATCAACTTCAGACGCTTGGACAGCTTTTTGATTTTGGTTTCGGAGTTGGTTTGCGGAATCTCTTCACGCAGACGGCCAATCTCGTGTTCCAGGTCGATAGCGTGCAGCAGTTCACGGACAGCTTCGGCACCCATGCGGGCATCGAAATCGTCGCCGAACTCTTCCAGCGCTTCGAAGTACTGCTCGTCGTTGAGCAGCTGACCCTTTTCAAGGGTGGTCATGCCTGGATCGATAACGACGTAGCTCTCGAAGTAGAGAACGCGCTCGATATCACGCAGGGTCATGTCCATCAGCAAGCCGATACGGGACGGCAGCGATTTCAGGAACCAGATGTGGGCTACTGGCGAGGCCAGCTCGATGTGCGCCATGCGCTCACGACGAACTTTTGCCAGCGCGACTTCAACGCCGCACTTCTCGCAGATCACACCACGGTGCTTCAAGCGCTTGTACTTACCGCACAGGCACTCGTAATCCTTTACCGGGCCAAAGATCTTGGCGCAGAACAGGCCGTCACGCTCAGGTTTGAACGTACGGTAATTGATGGTTTCCGGCTTTTTAACTTCACCGAACGACCACGAACGGATCATCTCAGGCGATGCCAATCCAATACGGATGGCGTCGAACTCTTCGACTTGACCCTGGTTTTTCAGCAAATTCAGTAGGTCTTTCAAGGCCTTTCCTCCTGGCGGAGCAGAGAGCGGGCAATCCTGCCCCGCTCTCGATTCGCGTCACGTGTTATTCGGTTTCCAGATCGATATCGATGCCGAGGGAACGAATTTCCTTGATCAACACGTTGAAGGACTCGGGCATGCCCGGCTCCATACGGTGATCGCCGTCCACGATGTTTTTGTACATCTTGGTCCGGCCGTTCACATCGTCCGACTTCACTGTGAGCATTTCTTGCAGAGTGTAAGCAGCACCGTATGCTTCCAGTGCCCAGACCTCCATCTCCCCGAAACGCTGACCACCGAACTGCGCCTTACCACCCAGCGGCTGCTGGGTAACCAGGCTGTACGAACCGGTAGAACGAGCGTGCATCTTGTCGTCTACCAAGTGGTTCAGCTTCAGCATGTACATGTAGCCAACAGTAACCGGGCGCTCGAACTTGTTGCCGGTACGGCCGTCGGTCAGCTGCATCTGGCCGCTTTCTGGCAGGTCTGCCAGTTTCAGCATGGCCTTGATTTCGCTTTCCTTGGCGCCGTCGAACACTGGAGTGGCCATTGGAACGCCGCCACGCAGGTTCTTCGCCAGGTCCAGGATTTCCTGGTCGGAGAAGCTATCCAGATCTTCGTTACGACCGCCGATCTGGTTGTAGATCTCGTCCAGGAAGGTGCGAAGTTCAGCAACCTTACGTTGCTCTTCGACCATCCGGTTGATCTTCTCGCCCAGGCCTTTGGCCGCGAGGCCCAGGTGGGTTTCAAGAATCTGACCAACGTTCATACGCGAAGGTACGCCCAACGGGTTGAGGACGACGTCGACCGGGGTGCCATTGGCATCGTGCGGCATGTCTTCAACCGGCATGATCACGGAGACCACACCCTTGTTACCGTGACGACCGGCCATCTTGTCACCCGGCTGGATGCGGCGACGGATTGCCAGGTAAACCTTGACGATTTTCAGCACACCTGGAGCCAGGTCATCGCCCTGCTGCAGTTTGCGCTTCTTGTCTTCGAACTTGTCGTCCAGCAAACGGCGGCGATCAACGATGTAGGCCTGAGCCTTCTCGAGCTGCTCGTTCAGAGCATCTTCAGCCATGCGCAGTTTGAACCACTGGCCGTGCTCAAGACCGTCGAGAACTTCGTCGGTGATTTCCTGACCTTTCTTCAGACCGGCGCCGCCTTCGGCTTTGTGGCCGACCAGAGCGGAACGCAGACGTTCGAAAGTGGCGCCTTCAACGATACGGAACTCTTCGTTCAGGTCCTTGCGGATCTCGTCGAGTTGAGTCTTCTCGATCGACAGTGCACGAGCATCACGCTCAACGCCGTCACGGGTGAAGACTTGTACGTCGATGACAGTACCCTTGGTGCCGGTAGGCACACGCAGGGAGGTGTCTTTAACGTCGCTGGCTTTTTCACCGAAGATCGCACGCAGCAGTTTTTCTTCCGGGGTCAGTTGGGTCTCGCCTTTCGGAGTGACCTTACCTACCAGGATGTCGCCTGCGCCGACTTCAGCACCTACGTAAACGATACCGGCTTCGTCCAGCTTGTTCAGTGCAGCTTCACCCACGTTCGGGATGTCTGCAGTGATTTCCTCTGGCCCAAGCTTGGTGTCACGCGCCACACAGGTCAGTTCCTGAATGTGGATCGTGGTGAAACGGTCTTCCTGAACAACACGCTCAGACAGGCAGATGGAGTCTTCGAAGTTGAAGCCGTTCCATGCCATGAACGCGATGCGCATGTTCTGACCCAGAGCCAGCTCACCCATATCGGTGGACGGACCGTCGGCCATGATGTCGCTACGCTGAACCCGATCACCCTTGCTCACCAGCGGACGCTGGTTGATGCAGGTGTTCTGGTTGGAGCGGGTGTACTTGGTCAGGTTGTAGATGTCGACACCAGCTTCGCCGGTTTCAACTTCATCATCAGCAACACGAACCACAATACGGCTGGCGTCGACGGAGTCGATCACGCCGCCACGACGAGCCACGACGCAAACGCCGGAGTCGCGAGCCACGTTACGTTCCATGCCGGTACCTACCAGCGGCTTGTCAGCACGCAGGGTTGGTACAGCTTGACGCTGCATGTTCGAACCCATCAACGCACGGTTGGCGTCGTCGTGCTCGAGGAACGGGATCAGCGACGCAGCAACCGAAACTACCTGCTTCGGCGACACGTCCATCAAGGTGACGTCTTCCGGCGCCTTGACGGTGAACTCGTTCAAGTGACGAACAGCTACCAGCTCGTCGATCAGCACTTTCTTGTCGTTCATCGTGGCCGAAGCCTGAGCGATCACGTGATCAGCTTCTTCGATGGCAGACAGGAAAACGATCTCGTCGGTGACCAGAGCGTCTTTCACCACGCGGTACGGGCTCTCGAGGAAACCGTACTGGTTGGTGCGCGCATAGGCGGCCAGGGAGTTGATCAGACCGATGTTCGGACCTTCCGGCGTTTCAATCGGGCATACACGACCGTAGTGAGTCGGGTGTACGTCACGGACTTCGAAGCCTGCACGTTCGCGAGTCAAACCGCCTGGGCCGAGTGCAGAGACACGACGCTTGTGGGTGATCTCGGACAGCGGGTTGTTCTGGTCCATGAACTGGGACAGCTGGCTGGAACCGAAGAACTCTTTCACCGCCGCAGCCACTGGCTTGGCGTTGATCAGGTCTTGCGGCATCAGGCCTTCGCTTTCCGCCATCGACAGACGCTCTTTGACCGCACGCTCAACACGTACCAGGCCAACGCGGAACTGGTTCTCGGCCATTTCGCCTACGCAGCGAACACGACGGTTACCCAGGTGGTCGATGTCATCGACGATGCCTTTACCGTTACGGATGTCGACCAGAGTCTTCAGAACCGCGACGATGTCTTCTTTGCACAACACGCCCGAACCTTCGATCTCGGTACGACCGATACGACGGTTGAACTTCATCCGGCCGACCGCAGACAGGTCATAGCGCTCAGGACTGAAGAACAGGTTGTTGAACAGTGTCTCGGCAGCGTCCTTGGTTGGCGGCTCGCCTGGACGCATCATGCGATAGATCTCGACCAGCGCTTCCAATTGGTTGCTGGTGGAGTCGATCTTCAGGGTGTCGGAGACGAACGGACCGCAGTCGATATCGTTGGTGTACAGAGTTTCGATGCGAACAACGCCCGCCTTGGCAATTTTTGCCAGGATTTCGGTGTTCAGCTCGGTGTTGCACTCTGCCAGGATTTCGCCGGTAGCCGGATGCACGATGACCTTGGCGGTAGTGCGACCCAGGACGTAGTCCAGAGGCACTTGCAGCTCTTTGATCCCGGCTTTTTCCAGCTGGTTGATGTGGCGAGCGGTGATACGACGACCTTGCTCGACAATAACCTTGCCTTTGTCATCCTGAATATCGAGGACAGCAATTTCACCACGCAGGCGCTGAGGCACCAGTTCCAGGCTGAGGTTTTCACCCTGCACATGGAAGACGTTGGTGGTGTAGAACGCGTCCAGCACTTCTTCAGTGGTATAGCCCAGCGCACGCAGCAGTACCGATGCAGGCAGCTTGCGACGACGGTCGATACGCACAAATACGCAATCTTTCGGGTCGAACTCGAAGTCCAGCCACGAACCGCGGTAAGGAATGATGCGCGCGGAGTACAGCAGCTTGCCGGAGCTGTGCGTCTTGCCACGGTCGTGGTCGAAGAACACGCCCGGGGAACGGTGCAGCTGGGAAACGATTACACGCTCGGTACCGTTGATTACGAAGGTACCGTTCTCAGTCATCAGGGGGATTTCACCCATGTAGACTTCTTGCTCTTTGATGTCCTTGATCGCTTTGTTCGACGATTCTTTGTCGAAAATGATCAGGCGCACTTTTACCCGCAAAGGTACGGCGTAAGTTACACCGCGCAATACGCATTCTTTGACATCAAATGCCGGTTCGCCCAGGCGATAACCGACGTACTCCAGCGCAGCATTGCCGGAGTAGCTGATGATCGGGAAAACGGATTTGAAGGCCGCATGCAGGCCCACGTCGCGGAACTGATCTTTAGTCGCTCCCGCTTGCAAGAATTCACGATACGAATCCAGCTGGATGGCCAGGAGGTACGGCACATCCATGACGTCCGGCAACTTGCTAAAGTCCTTGCGGATACGTTTTTTCTCAGTATATGAGTAAGCCATCAGCGTTCCCCAGCTTGGTCACCTGCTTGTTTGGCCCCTCCCGACGGGAGCAGCCAGAAAATCGTGCAAACCCCATGGTTTGCGCCACCACATCGGGTGGATACAGCTCGTTACCAGCACCGACCCAGTCGGCTGCCAATAACGGAAAAAGGCCGGTGGCAAGAGCCACCAGCCATCAGCCTTTCGCTTAACGCTCGGGCTGGAGGAGCAAAGTCGATGCTTATTTCAGCTCGACTTTAGCGCCTGCTTCTTCCAGAGCTGCTTTGGCTTTGTCAGCTGCGTCTTTGGCAACAGCTTCCAGAACCATGGCAGGAGCGCCGTCAACTACAGCCTTGGCTTCTTTCAGGCCCAGACCGGTCAGTTCACGTACAGCCTTGATCACGTTAACTTTCTTCTCGCCAGCTTCGGTCAGCATGACGTTGAATTCAGTTTGCTCTTCAACAACAGCGGCAGCAGCAGCTGGACCAGCAGCAGCAACAGCAGCGGTAACGCCGAAGGTTTCTTCCATTGCTTTGATCAGCTCAACAACTTCCAGAACGGTTTTCTGGCCGATTGCTTCGATGATTTGTTCGTTAGTCAGAGACATGACTTGAATCCTGTATTGGGGTGACAGCTTACGCAGCCATCAAATTAAACATATGATTTTGAAAGGTCTCGCTGTGCCTTAGGCAGCAGCTGCTTCTTTCTGGTCGCGAACGGCTGCCAGGGTACGAGCCAGCTTGCTGGTAGCGCCTTGGATCACGCTCATCAGTTTCGCAATAGCTTCGTCGCGGGTCGGCAGGGTAGCCAACACGTCGATCTGGTTAGCGGCAAGGAACTTGCCATCAAACGCAGCTGCCTTGATCTCGAACTTGTCCTGACCCTTGGCGAACTCTTTGAAAATCCGGGCAGCAGCGCCTGGATGTTCTTTGGAGAATGCAATCAGGGTAGGGCCGGTGAACACGTCGTTGAGGACACTGAATTCAGTGTCAGCAACAGCGCGCTTGAGCAGGGTGTTACGTACGACACGTACATAAACGCCAGCTTCACGAGCCTCTTTACGGAGTCCGGTCATCGCGCCTACTGTTACGCCACGGGCATCAGCCACGACAGCGGACAGAGCGACTTTGGCAGCCTCGTTGACTTCAGCGACGATGGCCTTCTTGTCTTCGAGTTTAATTGCCACGGGTTTAACTCCTGCTTGTTACCGTTTCATCCAGTCGAAACCGGATGTCGTTTTGGTGTCTGATTCGGTAAGGAACCGGGAGCACCATCTGCGTAGGCTTGAGGTTTAAGACTTGCGTCGCCTACGGTCTTGGATAGCCCCCGCCAGGCAGGGACCCCAATCTTTCAATTGGCGCAATTACTTGCGCCAACCTGCGTCTTACGCGTCGAGCGAACCCTGGTCGATGACCAGACCTGGGCCCATAGTAGTGCTCAGGGTAACGCGCTTGACGTAAATACCTTTCGAGGAAGCTGGCTTGATACGCTTCAGATCAGCGATCAGGGCTTCAACGTTTTCCTTCAGCTTGACGGCATCGAAGCCGACTTTGCCAACGGAAGTGTGGATGATGCCGTTTTTGTCGGTGCGATAACGAACCTGACCAGCCTTGGCGTTTTTAACCGCGGTAGCTACGTCCGGAGTTACAGTGCCGACTTTAGGGTTAGGCATCAGACCACGTGGACCGAGGATCTGACCCAACTGACCTACGACGCGCATTGCATCCGGGGATGCGATCACTACGTCATAGTTCAGGTCGCCGCCTTTCATTTCGGCAGCCAGGTCGTCCATACCTACACGGTCAGCGCCGGCAGCCAGAGCGGCCTCGGCAGCTGGACCCTGAGTGAACACAGCAACGCGAACGGTCTTGCCGGTACCGTGCGGCAGCACGGTAGCGCTACGAACGACCTGGTCGGATTTACGCGGGTCAACACCCAGATTCACAGCTACGTCGAACGACTCGCTGAACTTGACAGTCGACAGCTCGGACAGCAGAGCAGCAGCGTCTACAAAGTTGTAGGCCTTGCCTGCTTCGATTTTGCCGGCGATAGCCTTTTGACGCTTGGTCAGCTTAGCCATTACACACCCTCCACGTTAAGGCCCATGCTACGAGCAGAACCGGCGATAGTACGCACGGCTGCTTCCATATCAGCTGCAGTCAGATCCGCGTTTTTGGTTTTCGCGATTTCTTCCAGCTGAGCACGAGTCACAGTGCCAACCTTAACGGTGTTCGGACGAGCGGAACCGCTAGTCAGACCAGCAGCCTTCTTCAGCAGAACCGAAGCAGGAGTGGATTTGGTTTCGAACGTGAAGCTACGGTCGCTGTAGACAGTGATGATCACTGGAGTCGGCAGACCTGGCTCAAGACCCTGAGTACGGGCGTTGAAAGCCTTGCAGAATTCCATGATGTTCACGCCGTGCTGACCCAGAGCAGGACCAACAGGTGGGCTTGGGTTAGCCTGAGCGGCCTTCACTTGCAGCTTGATGTAAGCGGTAATCTTCTTGGCCATGAGGCACTCCAATTACGGGTTCAAACGCCTCGAAAGGCTCCCCGGTTACTTGCGCGTTTATCCCAGTGACGACAAAACCCCACAGCCTAGGGCTGCGGGGTTGGGATGCTTGCTCAGCTAGACCTTTTCGACCTGGCTGAACTCCAACTCTACCGGAGTAGAGCGACCGAAAATGAGCACCGCCACTTGGATCCGGCTCTTTTCGTAGTTAACCTCTTCAACCGTGCCGGTAAAATCGGCAAACGGCCCGTCGTTGACACGTACCGACTCACCCGGCTCGAACAACGTCTTCGGCTTCGGCTTGTCGCTACCATCAGCAACGCGACGCAGAATCGCTTCTGCTTCTTTATCTGTGATTGGTGCAGGCTTGTCGGCAGTACCACCGATGAAACCCATCACCCGAGGAGTATCCTTGACCAAGTGCCAAGTACCCTCGTTCATGTCCATCTGAACCAGCACATAACCTGGGAAGAATTTGCGCTCGCTTTTGCGCTTCTGGCCATTACGCATTTCAACCACTTCTTCAGTGGGAACCAGAATTTCGCCGAAGCCATCTTCCATGCCAGCCAGCTTTACGCGCTCGATCAACGAACGCATGACATGCTTCTCGTAACCGGAGTAAGCATGCACAACGTACCAACGCTTAGCCACGGGACACCCTTAGCCGACGATCAAGGAAACAAGCCAACCGAGCAGGGAATCAAGCCCCCACAACAGCAACGCCATAACCAGAACAACAGCCACAACGATCAACGTGGTCTGCGTGGTTTCTTGGCGAGTTGGCCAAACGACTTTACGAATCTCGGTGCGCGCTTCCTTAACCAGTACAAAGAAAGACTTGCCCTTAACCGTCTGCAGGCCTACAAAGGCAGCTACAGCAGCAATGACCAGCAAAGCGAGCACGCGGTACAGGATCGGCGAAGCAGAGTAATACTGATTGCCAACAACGCCAACAATCACCAAAGCGACTACTACCAGCCACTTGAGCAGATCGAAGCGAGAGCCTTGAGCTTCAGCTTTAGGAGTCATCTATGAAGATCCTGTGAAAAGAAAGCCAGACACACCAAGTGAATCTGGCAGGTCAGGAGGGAATCGAACCCCCAACCTACGGTTTTGGAGACCGTCGCTCTGCCAATTGAGCTACTGACCTAAAACAAAATCAGGCCGACCATTATGCCGGCCCGAAAAAGACTTTACAACAATTTACTCGATGACCCTGATCACACACCAGAACCATATTGCACGACCGCCCTTTCAGGCAACAACGCGCACCTACAAGCCATTAAAACAAAGGCAGATATTTTCATATCTGCCTTGTTATATGGAGCTCTTGAGCGGATTTGAACCGCTGACCTCACCCTTACCAAGGGTGTGCTCTACCAACTGAGCTACAAGAGCGTAACACTTTGCAGGACCTGCAAACTTGGAGCGGGTAGCGGGAATCGAACCCGCATCATCAGCTTGGAAGGCTGAGGTTCTACCACTAAACTATACCCGCGGAGCTTGCAGCTCTCGCTAAAAATGGTGGAGGGGGAAGGATTCGAACCTTCGAAGTCGTAGACGTCAGATTTACAGTCTGATCCCTTTGGCCGCTCGGGAACCCCTCCTAAGCGAGCCGGCATTCTATATCATGCCAGCCTTCTGTCAAGCATTTTCTCATTAAAAACCTGAGGTTAGCTGCGTTGACCTCGCTTCGCACTGTCAACCTTTAAAAGGTCTTCACTGCGAAGCGGGCGCCATTCTATGCAAACTATTCGGCAGGCGCAACCCCCTCACACGGCATTATTTTATGTTTTAACTCATTGAATTCTTTAGAAAGGTTTAAGAGCTGCAAGTCATCCAGCAAACGCCGGCTTTCCGGCGCCACGCGCACCCAGTAACCCGCATATTCAGGAAGATCCTTTGGCAAGGGCTGAAACTTGATATCCATGCCGCTCAATCGATGCTCAATTGCCTGGGCGACCTCCTGCCGAGCAGAACCGCCCAAATAGAGACAGCTGCTGTCCGCCTGCGTGGTTTTCCCCTTGTCTCGCGTCGTATCAGTCGCCTCGCTCAACAAACGAATGTCCTGCTGAGCGCCCCGATACAAACTCAAGGGAGTCACATCCTTCGCGCGAAGCGGAGCCTCCTGTTGGTGCCAGACGTAATAGAACACATTGAGAACAAGCAGTAGCAGGAACAACCAACGCATAAAAACCTCAAGACAAGGGACACGCCATAGCCAACCCTACAAACACCAAGTCTGGAACCACCTTGGCTCCGGGCACAATACCAGAGACCAGATCTGCATCCCCCCCTGTGAGGAATACAGCGAAATCCCCCCCCCAATAGCTGCGAGCCAACTCTAACTGTGTCAGGACAAAGCCCCTCAACATCAACAAGCAGCCTCGCTCGACCGCCTCGACGGTTGTACGCCCCGGAACAAGATTCTCCAAAGCGCGCTCGGCAGCAAGGTCGCCATAGCGAATTCTACGGGTATGAGTACGCAACTGATTACGCATCAAGGGCATTCCCGGACAGATGAATCCTCCAAGATGCTCGCCATCCCTAGCGACAAAATCAGCAGTGACTGCGGTACCAAAATCGAGCACCAGGCAAGCACCGGAAGCCAGATGAAATCCTCCGAGCATTGCAAGCCAGCGATCAAGCCCTAAGCGCTCGAACTCTTCATAGCCATTACGAACCCCGGACATTTCGCGAGCCGGAGTGGCGCACACTACTGAAATACCGAAAGCATCTGTCAACAAAGAGATCAGGATCCCGGTTTCTTCGGCGGTTCTGACGCTGACCAATCGACAATGCTTGAGCGCAAGCCCCTTGAGCGCCTTCAAACTCTCCAGCAACGCGAGATCCGAATCAACGACACCCTCACCAACCACCCGCCTGACATCTGCGCCAAGCACGCGCCACTTGATGAAACTGTTTCCACAATCGAGCTCAAGAATCATCACGCAACCTCAGGCTGAGCTCACCGCCACTAAAGATTTTTTCCACGCCATCCACCTTCAAGCGCAAGGCACCCTGACCATCGATACCCAGCACCTCTCCATCTATCTGACTAGCTCCAGCAATCAACGACACCGCGCGCCCCTGCCATAGATGATTTTGCTCCCACTCCGCCCGGATAGCCGGAAATCCGCCGGTCTGGTGGCGGTTCAAGTAGGCCTGGAGCATCCCGCCCAACTTCGCGACCAAGTGATTGCGATCAACCGCCTTGCCCGACTCGAGCCGCATGGACGTCCACTGCTGGTCAACCTCATCAGTCATCTGCATGTTCACATTGATCCCGACACCGATCACTACGTGACACACATCTGCAGGATCGCCCACTAATTCGAGCAATATTCCAGCAATTTTCTTCTGACCAACCAGAACATCATTGGGCCACTTCAACCCCGCACCTGAAATACCAAGCTCTCGCAAGGCCTGCAGTACGGCGAGCCCAACAACTAGACTCAAGCCTTCCAGCTGCCGCATCCCACCCTCAATGCGCAACACCAGGCTGTAATAGATGTTTTCTGCGAACGGACTCACCCACTTGCGTCCACGCCGTCCGCGACCGGCCGTCTGCCGTTCGGCGAGCACCAGAAATGGCGCGACCTGACCACGCTCGATAGCGCGCAAGGCTTCAGCATTGGTAGAGTCAATTGAGTCGAGAACCAGGATAGGCCACTCACAGGAAGGCTCACGCGCGCATATCTCGACAGGGTCAAGCAGCGTCAATGGCGCAGCCAGCTGATAGCCGCGACCGCGCACTTTATGAATGGATAAGCCGAGCTCAGCCTCCAAATGCTGAAGCTGCTTCCATACAGCGCTACGACTGACGCCCAAGGCGACGCCCAGGGCCTGACCCGAATGGAATCGGCCATCCTTAAGAAGCTTTAACAACGTCAGCATTCAAGTCTCGCCTCACAATGAGGCCCGCATGATAGCCATGCCCCGAGCCGTTGCATAGAAACCCTGAAGGTCAGACTTTCCTGCGGAC
>NZ_JBYVYM010000033.1:0-71612 GCF_058148225.1 Pseudomonas sp. DF5 | reverse complement strand
ATTTTTATGCCGGACGCAATCGCCTACGGATTGGCTACGGGAATGACTTCGAGAACGCGGATAAGCCCTGGTTCGGGGTAATGCCAGCGCACATCCAGATCCCAGAACTGCGCGCCGTATTCGCGCTCAGGCGTAGGAATCTGGTACGCCGGGCGTGGGTCTTGTGCCAGGCATTGCTCGATCAACTCGACCAGAGGTTCGCCAAGCCGCTGAGCGTGGCCGTGGGCCTGTTGCAGGGCCGAGTCCGTCCACTGCACGGGAATCAGCAGCGGCGGGGCGCTGGCGATGTCGTTGGACGCCGTGTCGATGATGTCGGCGTAGGGCACGTAGGGTTTGATGTCGAGAACTGGCGTGCCGTCCAGCAGGTCGATGCCAGAGATCCACAGCCGATTGGCTTCGACCTTGTCCAGTTTGACCACCGACTGGCCGATGCCATTGGGGCGATGCGTCGCGCGGGTGGCGAACACGCCCATGGATTTGTTACCGCCAAGGCGCGGAGGGCGGACTTTGAGGCGTGGCTTTTCTTCCAGCGCTTGATGGAACAGGAACAACAGCCACACATGGCTGACCTGCTCCAGCCCCTGCACCGCATCACCCTGATCGAACGGCGCCACCAGTTCCAGCACGCCCCGAGCGGCCGGGGCAAGTTGCGGTTGACGCGGAATGGCGAACTTCTCCTTGAAGCAGGAGCGCACGAAGCCGATGGGGGAAACGCTGTAGGTCATGGTCTGGGGTCGAGGCCGGGATTAGGGCGGCATGATAACCCGAGCGGCCTCGAGATCGGTGCTGCCTATTACTCCGTCATCGCGGGCAAGCCACGCTCCCACAAGGTTCTCGAGTGAACGCAAATGTTGTGTACGGCATAAAACCTGTGGGAGCGTGGCTTGCCCGCGATAGCCGCGCCGCCGATCTAGAGACTGAACCCGCCATCCAAAGGAATGACATTCCCGGTCATATAAGCCCCGGCCGTACTCGCCAGGCTGATCGCCAGCGCCGCCATCTCTTCCTCCCGGCCCCAGCGCTTCATCGGAATCAACGCCGTGTCCTCGGCCAGCGCCTGCTCATCATTGCCGATATGCTGAGTCATCTTGCTCGGGAAACGTCCCGGCGCAATCACGTTGACGTTGATGTGCTGGCTCACCAGCTCTCGCGCCAGAATCCGCGACAGTTGATGCAGGGCGGCTTTGCTCGGGCCGTAGGCATACGCCTGTTCGCCGAAGGAAGAAATCCCGGCCACCGAACCGATGTTGATGATCCGTGCCGGATTCGCCGCCGAACCGGCCTTGCGCAGCAGCGGTAGAAATTGCTGGATGCAGTTGAACACCGAGGTCACGTTGAGCTGCATGACTTTTTCCCAGCCCTTGACCGGGTAACTCTCCAGCGGCGCACCCCAGGTGGTACCGGCATTGTTCACCAGAATATCCAGTTGACCGATCTGTTCGCTCAATTGCGTGGCCAGTTGCTGAACGCCTTTTTCATGAGCCAGGTTGGCGGCCACGGCGTGGCAAATCCCGAAGGCACTCAGCTCATCGGCAGTTTGCTGACAGGCTTCGGCATCCCGGGCGCACACGTACACGATGGCGCCGGCCTCGACATAAGCCTTGGCGATCATTTTGCCGATACCGCGGGTGCCGCCGGTCACCAGAGCGGTGCGGCCTTGCAGAGAGAAGTAGGGATGCATGGCGAGTCCTGAGAGCTGAGGGTCAATACACCCTAGTCTTCAGCCGCTGGAAGCGGAGCCACTATTTTTGCGCGGAATGAACATCTATACAGATTGGTTTGCGACCGCGCTTGTAGGAGCCGGCTTGCTGGCGATGGCGTTCTCAAGATCGCCATCGCCAGCAAGCCGGCTCCTACAGGGCGCGCTGCGCGGTTTACTGCGGGCGCACGCGCAGGGTCAGGCCCTTGAGGAAGTTGCGCAGCAATTGATCGCCGCACGGGCGGTAGTTGGTGTGGCCGAATTTGCGGAACAGCGCACTCAGCTCAGGCTTGGACACCGGGAACTCGGCGGCCTTGAGGATGGCGTGCATGTCGTCCTCCTTCAGTTCGAAGGCGACGCGCAACTTCTTCAGGATGATGTTGTTGGTCACCGGCACTTCGATCGGCTGCGGCGGACGGCTTTCGTCCTTGCCACGCTTGAAGATCACCAGGCCATCGAGGAAATGCGCCATGACTTCGTCCGGGCAGCGTACGAAACCTTCCTCGTCTTCTTCTTTCTTGTCGAGGTACGTCACCAGGTCTTCCAGCGAGACGTCCATGCCGCCGAGCTTGATGATCTCGATGACTTTCTTGTCGCTGATGTCGAGCATGTAGCGCACGCTGCGCAGTACGTCGTTATGAATCATGTGTGCAGTCCTGATATTTCGCTGTGGGCGCGGCATGAAGCTGCGGCGCCGAAATGTATGGCGGCGGGAAAAGCCTTAGAACTTCTCTTTGCCGGACAGGTAGCGCCATTGCCCCACGGGCACTTTGCCGATGGACACGCCGCCGATGCGGATGCGGCGGATGGCGACGACCTTCAGGCCGACAGCCTGGCAGAACAGGGCGATCACGCCCGGTTGTGGGTTCTTCATGGCAAAGCGCAGACGGTTTTCGTTCTGCCAGCTGGCCTTGACCGGCGGCAGCTCCTTGCCCTTGTACGTCAGGCCGTGGTTCAGACGGTTGAGGCCATGAGCCACCATGTCGCCTTCGACCTCGACCACGTATTCCTGCTCGATCTTGCTGGCATCGGCGGTGAGTTTGCGCAGGATCTTCCAGTCCTGGGTGAACACCAGCAGACCGCTGGCGTTGGCCTGCAGGTCGGCGCTGGCGGTCAGGCGCAGGAAGTGGCCCTTGAGCGGACGTTTTCCGTAGCGGTGTTCTTCGCTCAGGGTCGCGGCGCTGAGGGTCGCCATGGCGGTGTCCGCGTCCATGCCTGCAGGAACGTTCATCAGGATGGTCACCGGCTCTGGCGCAGTGGCCTTGGCCTCTGGGTCGAGTTCGACTTTCTGGGTGTCGACCTTGAACTGCGGCTCGTCGATGACTTCACCGTCGACGGTGACCCAGCCGCCCTCGATGAACAGCTCAGCCTCCCGACGGGAGCAGCCGACGAGTTCGATGAGGCGTTTGGAGAGACGAATCGGGTCAGTCATGACAGGGCCGTAACAAAAAAGGGGTGGGCATTGTACCTGCCTGGCGCCGGTTAATCGCGGGTCCATTTGCCTCATGTGTTTTTAATGTGGGAGCGAGCAAGCCCGTTCCCACATGGCGCCATGGTGGTCAGCCATTGCGCGCCAGTTGCTGGCCCTGGCGCAAACGCATGTGCAGCAACGGATAGGGCTGGCCCATGCCGTCATGCTCGGAGCGACCAATCACCTCGAAGCCCTGCTTGAAGTAAAATCCCAGGGCCTGCGGGTTCTGCTCGTTGACGTCCAGTTCATCGGCGTTCAGGTGCTCCAGTGCGTAGCGCAACAATTGCTTGCCCAGTCCCTGGCCACGGTGATCCGGGTCGATGAAGAGCATTTCGATCTTGCCCGCCGCGACGCCGGCGAACCCGGTGATGCGCTGGCGCGAGTCTTTGGTGCAGATCAGCATCACCGCGTCGAGGTAGCGGGTCAGGACCAGGTTCTTCAGCAGTTCGATGTAGCTGTCGGGCAGAAAGTCATGGGTAGCGCGCACCGAGGCCTCCCACACGTGGGTGAGTTCTTCGTAGTCGCTCTGTTTCGGTGTGTAAATGACCGAATGTTGGCGCATGGCCGCTTGCTCCTTCTGTTAAGAGCCGTTCCCGTAAGGCTGCGAGTTTTTTCTCCCACAAAAAGATAGACGTAAAAAAGCCCCGCATCTCGTCAAGAGAGCGGGGCTTTTCGTATTTTTTGCGTTTAGATCTGTTCAGCCCACAGGTCGTATTCGTCGGCGTCAGTCACTTTGCACCAGACCTTGTCGCCCGGCTTCAGGTTGCTGCCGTTGTCGATGAACACGTTGCCGTCGATTTCCGGGGCATCGAAGAAGCAGCGGCCGACCGCGCCTTGCTCGTCGACTTCGTCCACCAGCACTTCGATCTCACGGCCGATGCGCATTTGCAGGCGTGCCGAGCTGATGGCCTGCTGGTGCGCCATGAAGCGATCCCAACGGTCTTGCTTGACGTCGTCCGGAACAATTTCCAGGTCCAGATCGTTGGCCGGTGCGCCTTCGACCGGCGAGTACTGGAAGCAGCCGACGCGGTCCAGTTGGGCTTCGGTCAGCCAGTTCAGCAGGTACTGGAAGTCTTCTTCGGTTTCGCCGGGGAAGCCGACGATGAAGGTCGAACGGATGATCAGGTCCGGGCAGATCTCGCGCCAGTTCTTGATCCGCGCCAGGGTCTTGTCTTCGAAGGCCGGGCGTTTCATGGCTTTGAGGACTTTCGGGCTGGCGTGCTGGAACGGGATGTCCAGGTACGGCAGGATTTTCCCGGCGGCCATCAGCGGGATCAGCTCGTCGACGTGCGGGTACGGATAAACGTAGTGCAGGCGAACCCAGACGCCGAGGGTGCTCAGGGCTTCGCAGAGTTCGGTCATGCGGGTTTTCACCGGCGCGCCGTTCCAGAAACCGGTGCGGTATTTCACGTCGACGCCATAGGCACTGGTGTCCTGGGAAATCACCAGCAGCTCTTTGACGCCGGACTTGACCAGGCGCTGGGCCTCGTCGAGCACGTCACCGACCGGGCGGCTGACCAGTTTGCCGCGCATCGACGGGATGATGCAGAAGCTGCAGCTGTGGTTGCAGCCTTCGGAAATCTTCAGGTAGGCGTAGTGGCGCGGGGTCAGTTTGATCCCTTGCGGCGGCACCAGGTCGATCAGCGGGTTGTGATCCTGACGCGGCGGCACGACGTCGTGCACGGCGTTGACCACTTGCTCGTACTGCTGCGGACCGGTCACGGCCAGTACACTCGGGTGCACGTTACGGATGTTGCCTTCTTCGACGCCCATGCAGCCGGTCACGATGACCTTGCCGTTTTCCTTGATGGCTTCGCCGATCACTTCCAGGGACTCAGCCTTGGCCGAGTCGATGAAGCCGCAGGTGTTGACCACCACGACGTCGGCGTCCTGATAAGTGGACACAACGTCATAGCCTTCCATGCGCAGCTGGGTAAGGATGCGCTCGGAGTCGACCAGTGCTTTCGGGCAACCCAGGGATACGAAGCCAACCTTTGGATTGGCCGGCGCAGGAGTGGTGGACATGTCTAACCTCGGTATTTGTGACGCCTCCAGCCGATGACGGCAAGGCGACAGACGGGCGCTATGTTGCACCCTCTGGTCAAAAAGTGCGCAATTCTAACGATGGGCGGCGCACTTGACCAGCTTTATGCAGGGAAATACGACGAGTGCTGCGCTATGCTTCGCGCCTTTACGCTTTACCGATTTTTTACAGTCAATAAATCGTCTGTAACAACAAGTAAAACAGTGCATGCTGCACCACAAATCATAGTGCTTCTTTGAAGAAGCCCGGATCTGAGTAGTAGGAGTGATGGATGGGGCAGGCAAGTAGTCAGGCGATAGCCGGCGGACATTCGGCGGCGAAGCCGATCAGCATGCTGGTTGCGGCGGTCGGAGTGGTTTATGGCGACATCGGCACGAGCCCGTTGTACACCCTAAAAGAAGTGTTTTCCGGTGGCTATGGCGTGCCCGTCAACCATGACGGCGTGCTGGGCATTCTGGCGCTGATCTTCTGGTCGCTGATCTGGGTCGTGTCGATCAAATACATGATGTTCGTGCTGCGTGCCGACAACCAGGGCGAAGGCGGGATCATGGCCTTGACCGCGCTGGCACGACGAGCGGCGGGGGGGCATGCAAAATTGCGCACGCTGCTGGTGGTCTGCGGGCTGATCGGCACGGCGCTGTTCTACGGCGACAGCATGATCACCCCGGCGATTTCCGTTCTTTCGGCGATCGAAGGGCTGGGGCTGGCCTTCGAAGGCATTGACCATTGGGTGGTGCCGCTGTCGTTGATCGTGCTGGTGGCGCTGTTTCTGATCCAGCGTCATGGTACGGCCCGGATCGGCATTCTGTTCGGGCCGATCATGGTCACCTGGTTTCTGGTACTCGGCGCGCTGGGCGTGTACGGCATCAACCAACACCCGGAAGTGTTGCAAGCGATAAACCCGGTGTGGGGCGTACGCTTCTTCATGGACCATCCAGGCATGGGGATCACGATTCTTGGCGCCGTGGTGCTGGCGTTGACCGGTGCCGAGGCGCTGTACGCGGACATGGGCCACTTCGGGCGCAAGCCGATCGCTCGGGCCTGGTTCATCCTGGTGTTGCCCGCACTGGTGCTGAACTACTTCGGTCAGGGCGCATTGCTGCTCGGTGATCCGGAAGCGGCCCGCAACCCGTTCTATCTGCTGGCGCCAAGCTGGGCGCTGATCCCGTTGGTCGCGTTGTCGACCATGGCCACGGTGATTGCCTCGCAAGCGGTCATCTCCGGTGCATTCTCCCTGACCCGCCAGGCGATCCAGCTCGGCTACATTCCGCGCATGCGCATTCAGCACACCTCCAGTGCCGAGCAAGGGCAGATTTATATCGGCGCGGTGAATTGGTCGCTGATGGTCGGCGTAATCCTGCTGGTACTGGGCTTCGAGTCCTCCAGCGCCCTGGCCTCGGCCTACGGCGTGGCAGTGACCGGGACCATGCTGATGACCACGATTCTGGTGTCGGCGGTGATGCTGCTGTTGTGGAAGTGGCCACCGGTTCTTGCGGTTCCGGTATTGCTCGGCTTCCTGTTGGTGGACGGTCTGTACTTCGCCGCCAACGTGCCAAAAATCGTTCAGGGTGGCGCGTTCCCGGTGATCGCCGGTATCGCACTGTTCGTCCTGATGACCACCTGGAAACGCGGCAAGCAACTGCTGGTGGATCGCCTGGACGAGGGTGGGCTGCCGCTGCCGATCTTCATCAGCAGTATCCGCGTGCAACCGCCGCATCGGGTCCAGGGCACCGCCGTGTTCCTGACCGCCCGCCCGGATGCCGTGCCCCACGCGCTGTTGCACAACCTGCTGCATAACCAGGTGCTGCACGAGCAAGTGGTGTTGCTGACAGTGGTGTACGAAGACATCCCGCGCGTACCGCCGCAACGACGTTTCGAGGTTGATTCCTATGGCGAAGGCTTCTTCCGGGTCATCCTGCACTTCGGTTTCACCGACGAGCCGGACGTGCCGCAAGCGCTGAAGCTGTGTCATCTCGATGACCTGGACTTCAGCCCGATGCGCACCACGTACTTCCTCAGCCGCGAGACGGTCATCGCCTCCAAGCTCGAAGGCATGGCCCGCTGGCGCGAGGCGTTGTTCGCCTTCATGCTGAAAAACGCCAATGGCAACCTGCGTTTCTTCAATCTGCCGCTGAACCGGGTGATTGAACTAGGTACCCAGGTCGAGATGTAAGCCCCCATGAAAAAGCCCCCGTTGCCATGAAGGTAGCGGGGGCTTTTTATTGACTGCCATTTGATCCCAATCCCCGAATCCAACGAAGAACCCTGTGGGAGCGGGCTTGCCCGCGATAGCGGTATGTCTGCCACATCAATGTTGGATCTGCTGCCGTCATCGCGGGCAAGCCCGCTCCCACAGGTATTTGAGTGTCTGCTGGAACGTGGTTTTTCCGTCTCTATGCCTTTACTGGCTTCCAGGCAGCTCTTCTTCAGATTCGGTCTTTGTCCGAGCAGGTCGCGGTGTCAGTACCTTCACTACATCATCAATCACTGCCTTGCCCATCGCCGTCAGGTAATGCGCGGCCCAGGCGTGACGGTCAGTGTCTTTTGCGTAGGCTGCATCCTCGGTAAATGATTTGACGAGGAACAGCAGGTCTGAGGCTTGTGACAAGGCATCAACGATGGGGACGCCGGCGCGGACGTTGAATAAGGCCTGGTCTGAGCAGTAGATGAGTGGGGTGAAGCCTATGGTTTTTAAATCTGAAATCGTGGAAGCATCAATTTTAGTCATAGTCAAAAATCCTAGTTGAGGAGCTGACTCATTCGTTTCCAAGCGAATGGGTGACAGCTGTACGCAGGTTGGAAACCGGGAACTAGGAAACCGGCACGCCCGAGGGCGTCCCACGCACAGCTGCCATAACTCATGATCACAAAACACGCATGCAATCATGAAAGGTCGCTGTTGCGGCTAGTATCCGACGGGTTTCCAAGCCCGATCGCTGAAAGGTCAGCGACGTCCGGAGAGTATCCCGTCGAAGAAAAGCACGACAAGGCGGCAAAGTGCCCAAACGCGAGATTAGGAGTTTGCCTACAAGGTCTGCGGGCGTCATCCGATATTGCGACACCTTTAATTAAACAAAACTAAACGTTGCGAGCGAATTTACAAGTCGATTGAGTTCTTGAGCATTTGAACCAAGCGAATGAACCCCGCGTTGTCACTGTCGCTTTTCCAGCGATTGGCGAATCGACAGACGATCTGCAGGTTTCCCGGTTCGTAGTGGCCATTGCTGTCTATGCGATCCAGTGAACAAACGAGTTCTTCGTCCACTTCCGAGCTATGGTGCCGCAACGATATGCCTGTTAACGCGCATAAGCCTTCCTGCAGGGTGAAAAGCTCTTCCAGATAGGCGCGTAGTTCATCTTGGTCACGGAATCCAAAGTCTTTGATTTTGACCGTGCGCGTTTCCTCCTGTCCGTTAGCGGCTTGCGTCGTTCGCCAGGCTGTTTGCGCCATTTCAAATACGGAACGCTGGAGGCCTCCAAAGGAGGTCGAAGGACCCGCTTTGCGTAAGCTCAGCTTGTCCTGCCACACCTGACGCGCATGCCAAGGGCTCAGATCTGTACCCTCCACAAGCGCCAGCGCGTACTCAGCGTAATCTGAGGACAACTGCTGAAGCGTGGCTTCGGTGGATAGGAAGTCACGCGCCTTGGGGTGAAGACCTTTCCACTCCAAACGGCTGCCGCTCAGGCTTTTGCTCGACCACGGCTTGCAAGGTTTATGGCAAACATAGACCGGCTTCGGTTTGTTCCCGGTGGGGTCTTCGCTGAGTTCAAACGTGGGGGCGTCCGGCAGTGATTCGGTCCACCAAAGCTCGTTCTTCTCTCGATGAATCCAGATGTCGCCAGAAGTCTCAGCGATGATCGTCATCAAATTGAACCAACGAGATGCGACAGAGCGTGTTGGGGCTAAACCTAGGGCCGTCTTCTCGACGAGCATGGAAGTCTGAATGAATGCCTCGCGCTCGCCGGCCAGCCAAAGATCATGAGTTTCAACGGAGTTCATGGTTGCCACCGTCGAGCGACGAAGGCAGTTAGGCCACTCGTAGTTTTCCCGCCCGAAGTTAGCAATGAACACGCGTGTCATGCGCTTTTCCTACTACGACTGGTCTTGGGTACAGCGGTGCGCTGAGCTTTGATGCGTTCTAACAGCACGCTGGCGGGTTCGTCGTTCGGGTCTTGTGGGACTAGTTCTCCGCGGAAGGCTTTTGTCAGGATGCTTTGGGTCAGGCGGTCGATGCGGGTTTGGGCCGAGGTGATTTTGGTTTCCAATTGATCGGCGAAGGCGAAGAGTTGCTCGACGCGGCGGACGATTTCGGTTTGCTCCTTATGGGGAGGCATTGGGAAGCTTAATTCTCTCAATATTTTAAGGTTGATGTTTTTTTGTGCTGTAGCGGGAGCAAAATCCTCAAGATTTTGCTTGTTTGCGTCAATTAGATATTTAATAAAAAGAACTTCGCATGACATAGGTAAAGAAATGAAGCCCACAACGCTATCTGGAAAACATGCATCAATGTTCAATATTGCGGTGTCGGCAATATTAGCTGCGATAGTGATGCAGAGCGTCCCTTTAGGAAAGAGACGGCTTTGTGAAAGTCCGAATTCGCTATAAAAAATTCTCGCCGAATCAATACGGCCAACTGAGTTTGCGACCTCCCCAGTCTGTATGAATGGGTACTCTGAGCCGAAAAGCTTTTTATCATTCCTAGGGCGATGCTTTGATTTTCCGCGAGCTAACTCACCTAATTCCGGAAGCTTTCTAAAACCCCAGCCAGCATGTAGTTTTGACTGGGGCTGCGAGTGCTCATGTTTCAAATCTACAGAGGAAATGGCTTGCTGCGTTCGCCATTCCTCCGTTAGCCGCCCGGAAACTGCTGCGGCTAGGACGGATTGGCGGAAGCGTTTGAGCAGGGCACGGGTTGCGTCGACGCGGGCCTTGAGGGTGTCGACTTGCGCCAGCAGTTCATCGAGTTTTCGGGCGATTTGGGTTTGTTCGTGACTTGGGGGGAGGGCGATGTTGATGTCTTCTATATCGCCTTTACGAATAGATGGGATAGTTGTTGAACGAGAGTGTTCCGCGAAATCTTGAGTGCGCAAGAAGTAATAAATGAAACGATCGTCAATGCTTTGCTCTGATTTATAACCCATTACGTTGTTGTCGGCTAAGCCTGCTCTGACGACAAATCCCCGTCTGTTTAGTTTTAGTGCTTCGCCAATTTTAGCGAACAACGTTGAACCGACTTCAAAGATTTGACCTTTAAGTATTTTCGCTGTATCAGCATTTACATAGTTATTTGCGAATTGAAGCTTTCCATTGTATTGAGTCACTCCGCGAGACACATCTCCTACCTTGTAGACGGGATAGTCGCCGAAAGCCAGCCCCTGATACTCAATAGGAAAACCAATGCCGCTTTGCACATAGCCAATTTCTCCCAAAGTGGCTAGCTGCCAACCCCTTGGCAAATCACTCATTATCCACCTCACGAGTTACCTCAAGGCCCAACACTTCCGCTATTAACTGCTTCTGCGCAGCCACTTCATCACCAGCACCCAGCGCCTTCATCAGCTCTTCCAGTTCATGTAACGCTTCGGTCAGTTCCGCCATAGCTTCGCCGGCTAGAACTTCCGGGGCCGGCAAGTCGTTAGCATCCATACTGTCCGCATCTTTCAACCAACCGATATCTAGCGAATCGCCACGCTGTTCGATTTGCTCGCGGGTGAACACCCGGAAACGACTGAGTTCACCAATGCCTTCGACGTTCTCTGCGCGCGGGCTGTTGCCATTGGCATCCACTCCATAGGCATCTTCGAAAGGCTTGAGGTGGGCTGCGCCGAACGGTGTGCGTTTACCAAAACTAGGCATATTGCTGCGCAAGTCATAAATCCATACGCGCTGTGTGCAGCTTCGATCCTGACGGGGGTTGTCGATGGTACCTTTCTGGAAGAACAGTACGTTCGTCTTTACGCCTTGGGCGTAGAAAATGCCAGTAGGCAGGCGCAGGATGGTGTGCAGGTTGCACTTGTCCATTAGATCGCGGCGTACATCGGTGCCAACGCCCGCTTCAAACAGTACGTTGTCTGGCAGCACCACGGCGGCTCGGCCACCGGGCTTGAGGCCACGGTAGATATGCTGGAGAAAGGCCAACTGCTTGTTGCTGGTCTTGTAAGTGAGGTCATCGCGAGTCGGACCTCCGCCGCCCTTGGAGGTGCCGAACGGTGGATTGGAGAGAATCAGGTCGACTTTCGACAAGCTGGCCCCGGTTTGGCCGAGAGTATTGCCCAGATGCACTACGCCTTCTTCGTCACCTTCCATGCCGTGTAGCAATGTGTTCATCAGCGCCAAGCGGCGGGTGCCAGGCACCAGCTCAACGCCGACAAAGGCACGGTTGCGCTGAAAGCTGCGAGCTTTTTCATCAAGGTCGTAATGTTCGTCGGTGTGGCCCTTGATATAGGCATCCGCAGCAATCAAGAAGCCTGCGGTACCGGCAGCCGGATCTTGAATGGTCTCACCGACCTGGGGCTTGATGCAGCTGATGATGCTGTCAATCAACGGACGCGGGGTGAAGTACTGCCCTGCACCCGATTTAGTTTCGCTGGCGTTCTTTTCCAGCAGACCTTCATAAAGATCACCCAAGCCATCCCGGCGGGCGCTGAACCAGTCAATCCCCTCAAGGCTTTTGATCAATTGTTCCAGGTGGCGCGGCTCTTTCAGCCGGGTCTGGGCATCGGCGTAGATGGCTGCGATTAGCGGATCGGTGTTTTTACCCAGATCAAGCAACATCTGCCGGTAGTGGTCGAGCAGATTGATACCTGATTTACCAGCCAGGTCTGGCCAGCGCGCGCCCTCAGGCAGCTTGTGGCTGAAGTTGTCGTTGTTCTGAACCTGTTCGAACTCCATCTTGATAAACAGCAGCAGCACCAACTCGGTGACGTAGTCGCTGTAGTTGATGCCGTCGTCGCGGAGGACGTCGCAAAGGTTCCAGAGCTTCTGGACGATGTCGCTGTTGTTCATGGGAACTACTCTAAAAAGGGTCTGAATATGAGTCGAAAAAGGTGAAGGGTTCGGCTCATCAAGTCGGTGGGGTGATGACGCTCAGGCAACTGATGTCGTCATCGGTGGGCGGGGCGGGCAGGTGGCCGTCGCGCAAAAAAGTCTGTTGAGTCTGGGGGCATAAGCCGGCCCAGAAGCCATCGCTCGCCAGCAACCAGCGTTGGTTCGGGCGAGCAGGCCAGTAATTGATTTCAGGGTTGCTCGTTCGTCTGGCGCTGAAGCAGCGAGTCAACGTATGACGCGATGACGCACGCGTAATCTGCGCATGGGTAAGGTCGCCCTGCCAGTTAGGGGCGCAATGTACAGCACTCAGCCACCTGATTTCACCGTCATGGTCAATGGAGCCGAGGCAGCAGTCACCTTCATGGACAGTGAATGCAATATCGGGAAGCAGGCATAGCACCAGATAGCTGCAGGCCGCGAGGGGGAAATCATCACGTAGCATCTGATGGCTGCGGGCAATGAGGTGCAACATCGCGTCGGCCAATTTCTCGGCGTTCAGTTCAGCCATTGGGAGCTGGCTAAAACCGATGGTTAGCTCATTGAGCAGGGTTTGGGCCTGCTCCCCACTGCGAGGATGACTGCTGCTGCCGTCGGCAACCAGGTAGACGCTGGCGCGTGCCTGAGTCGCATGGGCAAAGGCATCACGGTTATCCTCGGTGTGGGTGCCTGCCTGTGTGAGCCATCTTATCGTTGCGACCATTCAGGCGGAGACCTGGACGATTTGGTGCAAACGCTGCCAGATGATCTGTTCACGCTCGCTATCGCCGTGAGCGGCATCCTGTACCAGGTAGCCAAAGTCGTTATTCCCCAGCAGTTCTGCCAGTGTTTGAGACAGATAGGAGCGCAGCTCAGGGGCGGTAGACGCGACTTCATTCGCCAGTTCTTCGCGACCGTTAACCAGATTGAGTATGTCCTCCAGGTCTTGGCTGCCCAGTGGGTTCTGAGCACCACGGCCAGCGTAGGCTTCGAGTTTGCTACCCAGGAAGAAGGGCGGGCTGAACAGGCGAATGCGACGGCCGCTGGGTAACTCGTGCCATTGCGCGCTGGCCAAGCCATCTTTAAACCAACGGTTGTTGCAGCCCAGTAGGTCGGCGGTTTCGGCGTCTGCGGGCATGAAGTCGACTTTCAGTTCGCCGAGGCGCATGCGGCAGATGACTTCATCCTGCTGCGATTGCTTAAAGCCTTTTTGCTTGAGTTGTTCCACCAGCTGTTGCCACTGGGCATAGCCGGTCAGGTGCACGACCAGGTCGACATCGTCGGTGTAGCGCACTTCTTCCAGGCTGAATTCATCGGTCAGCATCAAGGCTGTTGTGCAACCGCCGACGAAGGCGACCTCTTTGCACAGGTCTTCGCCGAGCGCCTTGGCGACGACTTCGAGCATCTCAATGTTTTGTGTTCGGCTCATGTTTAGAGAATCCTTTCGCGCAGAATTTGGTTGGCAAGATTGGCTTCCCGGGCATTACCCAGGCGGACGGCATCAATGAGCGCCAGGTATTCATACAGCCTGGGGTCTTTTTTGACGGCGCCCGGTACTGTCTTGAACAAGGGAGTGATGGACTGTCCTTTGCGAGAGCCATAGGCGTCTGGCCAAACGTGAATGAGGTCGCCACCGCTCATTAGTTTGTCTTGTAAAACGGGGGCGGAAAAGCTGGTTGGAATGCCGCGGACAATTTCTGCGGGTTTCACTGGAAAGACATAACGCAAACCGTGCTCGATAAAGCCTAGCAATGCTTTGCTGTTGACTCGAATGAAATGGGAGCTTGGGTCGACGCGTAATAATCCGATCTCCAGGCAGCGTTTCAATGCCGCGCCGACCTCGGTTTTGCTAATGCCAAGTGAGGCTTCCAGGGCGCGAACAGAGTAGCTCTCGTGATGGACTGGCGGATCTTGTTCCGAGTCGTCTTCCCAGCCTTGCCATTGTTTTACTTCGTCGGTATCGCTGAGCTTGATCAGTTGTGCCGTTTCGCTGTCGAGCGTGCGCTGCGAACGCTCACGCTGTTCCAGGCAAATCAGTTTGATCAGTAAAACTACGTCTTGACTCTTCATGTGGCCTCGGCTATCTACCGTCCTCTGTCCTAGGACTGAGGACAGTGTAGCCATTTATGTTTGGCGCCTGTCAACAGGCTCAGCCGACTTCTGGCCAAAGATTGTCATTCAAAGCTTCCAGTACTTTATCTAGTTTGCCGCCGAGGTGCCGATTCAGGCTTTTGATGCCGCCATCGTTCTGAAAGGCTTCGTTGACCTGTTGTGTGTCGATGATCACCTCGTGCACCAATTGTTTTGCCAAGCGATCAAGCCATTTGCGTTGTACTGGCGTCCACTGCTCAAGTGCGTAGATTTTTTGCATGGCGTTGGCCACGCGCTGGTCGAAGGGCAGCAAAGCTTCGCCGATAGCGGCTTGGCGGATGTAACCAATGATGCTGGCAGCGATTTCCTGGTTGGTCTGATTGCGCCACGCGCTTTTGAGGCTGACTTCGCTGAACCCATGTTGATCCAGCAGCAAGCGGACATTGCGCAGTTGTTCGCGAGTAAGGTCTCTCGGTCGATTGACTACCACGCCCAGAGCTGCGGATTGGTTGAGCTGGCTGTGGACGAAATCGTGAAAGCTTTCGAGATAGTCCTGGGGTTTGTGGTAGGTACCGTAGCTTTGCTCGCGCACCATCAGTTCGTCACGATGGGTGGAAATAATCGGATAGTTGTCCGAGCCCATCAGGTTGCTGACGGCATCCAGTTGGGTCAGCAACTGGCTATGCTGGCTAATAAACTGGGCCGCCTGCATGGGTCCCAGTTCGTGCAGATGCTTGTGCAGTTTGGCGGGTTCTACCCCCCAAATATCTTCAAGCTCTTCGAGCTTTTTCTTCAACGAGGGCTTGGTTTCCGCTTTATGGTCAGCTTTGCGCAGAATTCGCATGATGCGCTGGCTGAGTACGTCGAGTACATCATGTGCGTGGCTACTGTCGTCCTGATTGCCGGGAGCGTCATGACTCGCATCACTGGTGAGTTCGCTGACCAATTGCTCTAGCGAAACATTCGGGTTCTTCACCAGAGGCTTCATGGTGTCGACAGCTTCCAGGCTGGCGTAGAGGTCGACGGGGTCGTAGATGCGGAAAACCGTTTTGCCAATTTCATCGCAACGGCGGGTAGCGCGCCCTTTCATCTGTTCATAGAGAATGCGTGAGCGCACCCGGCGCATAAACACCAGGTTGCAGATTTTCGGTACGTCGATGCCGGTGGTCAGCAGGTCGACTGTGATCGCGATGCTGGGGTGTGGTTCGTTCTTGTACTTACGAATCAGTTGTTCAACTTTGTCGCTCTGGCCGGTGATGATTTGAACTGTCGCTTGGTTGTATTGCTCACCGTAGGCGTCTTTGAAGGCAGCGTTCAAAAGGTTTTTTACCCGTTCGGCATGGGCTTGGTTGACGCAGAAAATCATGGTTTTTTCTTCGCCGAAAGGGTCCAGCTCATTGGCTAGGGCATCGCAGATCACTTTGTCAAAAGCAGGCGTGATCACCCGGCGGTTGAACGATTCGATATTGAAGTTAAGTTCGTCCTCCAGTTCGGCGACATCAATTTCACCGGTCTGGGTATCGATGATGCTGACCTTTTCTCCCTTTTCAAATCGGATGCCGTTTTTGCTGAGTTGGGTTTCGTAGCGGATCGGTGGTTCATGGTCGATCAACCAGTCATCCGCCACGGCTTCTCGGTAGCTGTAGGTAAATACCGGCTTACCGAAAATCTCACTGGTGTGTTTGGCTGGGGTGGCGGTCAGGCCGATTTTGCATGCGTCGAAATAATCCAGCACACGGCGGTACTGTGAGAGGTACTGATTGTGATCACGGACAGCCAGCTCACCCTCGCTCATTTCTTGATCGAGGGTGTAACCACGGTGGGCTTCGTCAACGATGATGCAGTCGAACTCGCCTACCGACGGTGGTGTGTCAGAGCGGAAAATGCGGCTAACCATCGCCTGCACGGTGGCCACCTGGATGCGGGTTTCCGCTTCGGCCGCCATGTCACCCAGCTCTTTGATGTCGTAGATCTGAGCAAGTGTGTGGTTTTGTTCAAGGGTGGTGTCGTTGAACGAGTCGATGGCCTGAAGACCGAGGGCGCTGCGGTCGACCAGAAACAGAATGCGCTTGAAGCGCTCAGCTTTCAGGAAGCGATACATCAAGCCGATGATGGTGCGGGTTTTACCTGTGCCAGTGGCCATGGCAAGCAAGCAGTCGCGTTGGTTGTTGGCTAGCGCTTGTTCTACTGCATGGATGGCCTTTTCCTGATAATCGCGCAATTTTAGGTAGGCGAAGCCTTCTTCCTTAAGCTTGGCTTCGGCCTCTGCCTGACTGCGTTTGAGCAGATCCAGTAAGTCATTGGGCGTATGGAAATCTTGCAGGGGGCGGGCAGTGTTGGCCGGGCTACGCAGATCTCGGAACCAGGTCCCGGAATGTTCGGCGAGCTGCTTGATGTAAGGGCGACCATTGCAGGCAAAGGCAAAGGGCACTTTGAAATCTGCTCCTTCACCATCATTCCAAGGGGCGTAGAGGCCGGCGAGTAGCCATGGCTGCTGATGTTCCGGGGTGAACTTGAATTCGCGAGAGTAGCGCTCAGCCTGAGGGATGCGGTCTGCAATGTTGATACGTTTACGTTTGGCCTCAACGATGGCTACCGGCGTCAAACCTGCGAACAAGACATAGTCGGCACAGGCTTTTGGGCTGCTCGTAGGCCATTCAGCAATCGCTCTATTCTTGCCCTTCTCGGGACGGGCGCCTTTTCCAAAAGTCAGGTCTAGGGAGTCGGCTTCCCAGCCCGCGTCGAGCAGCTGCTGGTCGATGAGGATGCGGGTGAGGTCTTCACTCAGATCGAACTTATGAGTGGCCTGCATTGTGTGATGCATGACCTGTGACGAAGCTTGAGGCTGAGTCAAAAGTTGAATTTGCAAAGCTTTAATGCGCTTCTCGTGCTCAGCGCGCAACTTCTCCAGCTCGGCTTCATGCTGTTTGGCTTGCTGCTGATAAAGGCGCGATTCAGCATCCATTTGCTCTGCTAGAACGGAATACTCTTCGGCCTCGCGCTTCTTCAACTCAGTCAACTGCTGGTTGCTTTCAAGCTTCTGGCTAGACTCGCTCAATTGCGCTTTCAGCTGCTCAATCTGGTTTTGTAGATCGCGCAGCGGGGCGCTGGGGTCATCCGGTTTTACGAAGGGACCAGGTTGGAACTTGTCGCCATTTTTACCGAACGATTGGTGGTACCAAATGGCTAGAGCGCGGGCGACCTTGAGTCCGTCCATGGCCTCACGGTGTTGAGTACGGAATTGGTGTGTGGCTCTATTGCCTTCGACGCGAAGCGTTCGAAACAGATCGCGGATGTTTTGGTCCAGCTGGATGTCCCGACCTAATTTGTAGAGTAGGTCGGACTGCGTGGTAGTTGCATCGAATTCAATACCGGCACGACTGGCCAGGTCTTGAGCCAAAGCCTCGCCCAACTGCCGCAGCTTCATCAGGGTGGTGTTGGGATCGCTGGCAAAGATCTGTTCGGCCGTGCTCGCAAGCTGAAGGAAAACGGGGTCGTGTTCCTGGAGAAAGGAGAAGTTACTGTTCGCGGCCATGTTCAATCCTATGCATGCTCATCCCTTGATTGCGCCTAGTTGAACTTGGTTTGCGCAATATTGTGTTGAGCTTACTCAAGATTGACTAGGTTTGCCTATGGCTTGGCGGGGCTTAGTCCAAGCGCCCACTGCATTGAGCTTTTTTTGTGTCTGGGGGCTTCTCCTGTTGGTCGCTAGCTTGATCTATGTTCAATTCGACGCAATGTTTGCGCACAAAACATGTGTACGCGCACGATAGCGAGTAAGGGGGAAATAGAATGACAGTGGTCATTAGTAACGTTGATGTGTCCCAGCAAATGATCGATGAGCTTGAGGATCTTCGCGTTGAAGCAGCAGCTGGAGAGCGATTGATCGGTTTTGATCAGACCAGGGCAGTTAGTCACGACGACATGCGAGCACGGTACGCCAGGAAAGACTAAGAGCCAGTCTCGCGGGCGGTAGACGCATACGCACAGGCGACACGCGGATACTGTGGGAGCAGGCTTGCTCGCGAAAGCGGTTGTCAGTCGACATCAATGTTGAATGTTAGTCCGTCTTCGCGAGCAAGCCCGCTCCCACAGGGATCTGTGGTGCGGTTAAATTGCGTGCTAATGAAAAAGCCCCCGCAACCATAAGGTGTCGGGGGCTTTTTTGTGTCCGGGGACTCAGATCACTCCTGAGCCGCCGTCTCCTTCGCTTGACGCTTCACGATGGCATCCACCAACCGCTGCGCCAACGCCGGGTAGTTCTCGTCGAAGTGATGGCCGCCAGGCAGTTTCATCGCTTCGCCCACGGCGGTCTTGTCGGTGCAGCCGCTTTCGTCGACTTCTTCCTCGCCGTAGATGCACACCACTTTCGCCGGCGGCAGCTTGGCCATTTCCGGGCCGGTGGCGGCTTCTTTGCCGGCGTTGCCGAGCCAGCCTTCGACTTCGATCTCGAAGCTGCCGGTGCGGGCGAAGGCCAGCAGGATGATTGCGTCGACCCGCTGCTGTTCGGCTTCCGGCAGGCGGTTGTAGATGGCCGGCAGAACGTCGGCGCCGAATGAGTAGCCGGTCAGGATGAAACGCTTGGTGCCCCATTTCTGGCGGTAGTGCTGCATCAGTTCGGTCAGGTCCAGGGCGCTTTGTTCCGGGCTCTTGTGCTGCCAGTAGTAGCGCAGGGTGTCGATGCCGACCACTGGGTAGCCGATCTTGGCCATCTCGCCGGCCACGTCGCGGTCCAGGTCGCGCCAGCCGCCGTCGCCGGAGAGGAATAGGGTGACGGTGTCCTTGGCCTGGCCGGCCGGCACTTCGACCACCGGAATCTGCAGGCCGCCGGCGGCTTTATCACCACCGACGAGGGTTTTGCGCAGTTCGTTGTTCAGCACTTGCGGCAGGTTGATGTCGTAGTCGCTGATGCTGGTTTCGGCGTTGGGCTGGTCACGCACGAAGCCGGCGCTGGTGTCGTCCGGGTTGTCGTTCCAGGCCACCAGCCAGTGACCATGGGCGGCACTTTTTGGCAGCAGGTGGGTACAGCCGGGCTTTTCCAGGGCCAGGTCAACCGAAATGGCCTGGGCCTTGTCGTCCTTCTGCTCGGACAGCCAGCGCCATGCCAGCACCGCGCCGGGGCCGATGCCGCTGACCAGGGTTGCCGGGCCTTTGAGTTCTCTGAGGCCTGCTTGCAGGGTACGACTTTGCTGGATGCAGTCCTTGGGCAGGATTACCTGGACGATCTGCGCCGAGCCGCTGCGGCTCAGGGTCATCAATTGTTTATCGCTGAGCTTCTGCTCTTCATTGACCGCCACCAGCACCTGCGCGCGCGGCGTGGTGCCGGGGATGACGCGGGTCATCACGGCGCCATCGGCCGGCGTCAGCAGTTCGAGGGTCGGTTCTGGCGCCGGGCGTTTGAGGTACCAGTAACCGCCACCGACAATCAGGGCCAGCACTACCAGTGTGGCCAGTACGTACCGCAGGGAGCGTTGAATCATCAGCGTTTCACCAATCCAGTCAAGCCGCCCGCAATCAGGGCGGCAGTGTCGGCCAGGGCCACCAGCGGATCGAGTCCGGCGGGCACGGCCATATAACGGGGTTCCCAGTCAGGCTGGAACTTGTCTTTGAAGCGGCGCAAACCTTGGAAGTTATACAACTGCTCACCACGGCGGAACACCATCGAGCCCAACCGCTGGGTCAGTGGTGCGCCGCGCCGGGGTTGCAACCCCGACAATGGCACCATGCCCAGGCTGAAGCGCGCGTATCCATGATTTTTATAATGTTGAATCAGGCCGACCATCATGAACTCCATGGTCAGCTTAGGGGCGTCGGGGTGTGCGCGCATCAGGTCGAGGCTGGCCAGTTCATGGCCGTAGGTCTCGAGCAGGTTGGCGAACGCCACCGGGCGCCCTTCGAAACGAATCACCGCGACACGGAAGTGCTTGAGGTAGTCATCACTGAAACGTCCGAGCGAGAAGCCTTTCTCGCGCACATTCTTGCCGGTCAGCCAGGCATCGGAAATCACCTTGAGCTCGTCCATCGGCGCTTGTCCCGGCTCATGGATCTCCAGCGACAGGCCGTCACGGGTGCCACGGTTCCAGGTGTAGCGCAGGTCCTTCATCTCTTTGCCTTTGGCTTCGAGATCGAAACGCTTGAGATCGACCCGGGCTTCTTCGCCGAGCTTGATCGCGGTCAGGCCGATGTCCATGTAGTACGGCAGGTTCTCAGCGCGTACTTGATAAAACACAGGGCGGGCGTGATGGATATCGCACAGGTCACGGAACTGCCAGATCATTTCCGCCCGTTGCTGGGTCGGGCCAATCGGGTCATACAGCGCCACCAGGCTGCGGCCACGGCGGGCGTACATCAGGAACGCTTCGTCGTTGGGGTGAAACAGCAGCGCCTTGTCACCGGTCAGGGCCAGGCCGCCATCCGGTTGGTTTGAAGCCATGAGGATCTTTGCCGCGCGCTCCAGTTCATCGGAGGTTGGCAGATGGATTATCGGACGCGCGGTGCGCAGCAGCCACGTCAGCGATACCACCACCAGCAGGACTGCAGCACCTAGCAATGAGCGCAAGCCTCGCGGGGCGTCGGCGTCGAGGGTGAACTGCCACCAGAGTTGATGGCTGTACGGGACGTCCTGATAGGCGAACAGCAGCAACCAGATCGAGGCGCCGAGTACGCAAAGACTCGACACCAGATACAGCGGCGAAAACGGCAGCTCGGTCAGGCGGCTGGGGCGGTAGAACGACCGCCGGAAAACCCCCAGCAAACTTGCTGTCAGGGTCATCAGGCTGGCTTCTTCCCAATCGAAGCCTTTGAGCAGAGAGAGCACGGCGCCGACCAACAACAGAATGGTGGTCAGCATCCATGCGGCCGAAAGGCGGCGACGCAAGCCCTGAGCCAGCAGCAGGCAGAGAACCCCCACCAGGCTGGCGCCGAAGTGCGAGGCGTCGACCAGTCGATGCGGGATCAGAAAACCGATGTGTTCAAGGCGCGTATCGATCTCCGGTGTCACGCCGGAGAACAGCAGCACCACGCCGGACAGGAATACCAGCACCGCCAGAATCGGCGCGGCCAGGCCCGAGGCTGCGCGTAGCGTCTGGCGAGTCTGAAACAGGCGCTGGCCTTCGTTGATCAGCAGCAGTAAGCAAGCCACCAGCAGCGGCAATATCACGTAGATCAGGCGGTAGAGCAGCAGGGCGGCGGCCAGTGGCGCGGCACCGAGCTTGTCGGCGAAGGCCGCCAGCAAAATCGCTTCGAACACCCCGACACCGCCGGGTACATGGCTGAGCACGCCAGCGGCCAGGGCCAGTAGATAGACCAGCAGGAACGCACCGAAGGGTGGTGCTTCCGGCAGCAGCAGATAGAGCACGGTCGCGGCAGCGGCCACGTCCAGGGCGGTGATGACCAGTTGCAGGAAGGTCAGGCGGCGGCCCGGCAAGCGCAATGTCCGGCGGCCGACCTTGACCAGCAGGTTGTCCGGGTAAGGCTGTTCCGGCAAGCGACGGCGGTAGATACCGATTGCCAATACCGCGGTGAGCAGCAGCACGGCCCCTGCAATGGCCCCCAGCAACGTCTCGGAGAATCCCAGGGCCAGTGAGGCGGCGGGCAGGTTGCTGAGGGTGGCGAGGGCAGCCAGGGGCGGGAGGGCACAGCCGAGCGAGAGGCTGGCAAACAGCGTCATGTGCGCGACTTCCGAAGCCCCCACGCCATGCCGTGCATATAAACGATAGCGAACCGAGCCCCCCGACAGCAGCGACAGCCCGATGGCATTGCCGATGGCGAACGCGGTGAAGCCGCCCAGTGCGACGATTCGCGGGGCCAACGCCACGCCGGCATATCGGCTGGCCGACCATTCGTAACCCAGCAAAATGACGAAGCCGATGATGGTCGCGCCTAACGCGCCCAACAAGGCCGGTCTGGGAACGTCCAGGATCGAGTCGTGCAGCGCGTACAGATCGAGTTCGCTCAGCAGGTGACGACAGGCAATCAACGCGATGGCGAACAACAGCAAAGTGACCGCCAGACCGATGGGTTGACGGTATTTGCTGATTCGATCCAGCAAGCGTAGTCGCTCTGCTTTGATCGGTTGTGTCGCTGTGACGGTGTCTTGTGGATCAGACGAGTTGGCGCGCATCAATCACCTCTTGGATTGTGCGCGACAGGATGGGGGTATCCAGCCAAGTTACCAATCCCTGTAGAAAAAAATAATCACAAATATTAACGCGTCTCACCGGGTATCGGCGATGGCGCATCACCAGTCGTCGAGGGTTTTCCTTGCGGTTCAGCCTAGGTCTGAACTCACAGTCTGGCGACCCCGAACGGCTCACTGCACAGTGACAGATCATTGTTGCGAAAGGACTTTTTCAACAGATACAAAAAAGGCCACTCTTTCGAGTAGCCTTTTTTGATGTTTGGTTGCGGGAGCCGGATTTGAACCGACGACCTTCGGGTTATGAGCCCGACGAGCTACCAGACTGCTCCATCCCGCGTCTGTGTGGCGGCATTCTACAGGCGAACGCCGGAGTGTCAACCGTTAATCCAAGTATGGATCAAATAAACTGGAATCAGCGGCGAACGGTCGCTTGGGGACGCTAAGTTTCGGAATCAGAACGATTTCTCGTTTCTGCTCGGTAAACCATGAGGCGCTGATTTTTTATAAAACAGGCGCGCACAAAAAAGGCCACTCTTTCGAGTAGCCTTTTTCGATGTTTGGTTGCGGGAGCCGGATTTGAACCGACGACCTTCGGGTTATGAGCCCGACGAGCTACCAGACTGCTCCATCCCGCGTCTGTGTGTCGGCATTCTACAGAGGATCGCCAGGCTGTCAACCTTCAATCTCGGTAAAACCTGTTCCTGTTCAATCGCTTAGGTGAAACCAAGGGCCGAAGATCGGGCTGAAACGCAGGCAGGGCAAGGCTTTCGGCTCTATCGGTGGGTGGCTTTCGATTGAGAAAATAAATTCCTCCGGTACTTTTCCTACCGCTTGAAAAGAAGATTCAGACTACTGGTGCTATATACAGGTGTCAGTGAGATACTGCCGGTACAACACGCCAATACTTCATTTCTTTGCCATGAACACCGCTTTTATATGACGCAGCGAAAAATCATCCACGTCGATTGTGACTGCTTCTACGCCGCCATCGAGATGCGTGACGACCCGCGCCTGGCTGGTAAGCCTTTGGCGGTGGGCGGCTCGGCGGATCGGCGTGGGGTGATTGCTACCTGTAACTATGAAGCGCGGGCGTATGGCGTGCGCTCGGCCATGTCTTCCGGACATGCCTTGAAACTGTGTCCGGACCTGACCATCGTCAAGCCGCGCATGGAGGCCTATAGAGAAGCGTCGAAGGAAATACATACGATCTTTCGCGACTACACCGACCTGATCGAACCACTGTCTTTGGATGAGGCTTACCTCGACGTGTCGGACAGTGCGCATTTTGGCGGCAGCGCCACGAGAATCGCCCAGGACATTCGCCGCCGGGTGTCCAACCAGTTGCATATCACCGTATCGGCCGGCGTGGCGCCGAACAAGTTCCTCGCCAAGATCGCCAGTGACTGGAAGAAGCCCAACGGCTTGTTCGTGATCACACCCGATCAAGTGGACGACTTTGTCAGCGGCTTGCCGGTGAGCAAGTTGCACGGTGTTGGCAAAGTGACTGCCGACAAGCTGGGCAAGCTCGGCATTGTCGATTGCGCGCAATTACGCGAATGGAACAAATTGGCGTTGGTACGTGAGTTCGGCAGCTTCGGCGAGCGACTCTGGAGTCTGGCACGTGGGATCGATGAGCGGTTGGTGCACAACGACAGTCGCCGACAGTCGATCAGTGTCGAAAATACCTACGACGTGGACCTGCCGGATCTGGTGAGTTGTCTGGATAAATTGCCTGAGCTGCTGGAGTCCCTGAATGGCCGCATGGCGCGGATCGACAGCAGCTATCGTCCGGGCAAACCGTTCGTCAAAGTGAAATTCCACGATTTTACCCAGACTACGTTGGAGCAGGCCGGGGCAGGGCGGGATCTGGGAAGTTATCAGTTGCTGCTGACCCAGGCCTTCAATCGCGGTGGGAAACCGGTGCGGTTGTTGGGGATTGGGGTGAGGCTGGAGGATTTGCGGGGCGGGTTTGAGCAATTGGAGTTGTTTGAACGGTAGTTTTTCAGTGGATGCAAAGGCCTCATCGCGAGCAGGCTCGCTCCCACTTGAGGGTTGTTGGTGAGCACATAATTTGTGAACACCTCAAATCCCCTGTGGGAGCGAGCCTGCTCGCGATGCTATTAAGCCTTAATTTGGCCCCGGATCCGCCACCAGTCGCCCGGCATCCTTGGTCAGTGACTTGAGGAACTCAGCCTGCAACTCGGGATCGTTGCGGGTCAGTTCGATCAGGCTCTGTTCCAGTTCGCTGGCTTCTTCTTCCAGGCCCAGTTCCGACAGCCGTTTGACCCGGTGCACCCACTGGCTCACTTCGTCGTCTTCGAGGTCGTCGTAAATCAGCTCATGGGCTTCGAGCAGCTTGCCGCGCAAGTTGCTGCTGATGGCCAGGGACGAGTCAGTGTGCACGTCGTCCTTGTTGTCCTCGACACTGATCTGCAGTTTGCCCAGATGATTGAGGTCATGTTCGGCGAACGGGCTGTCCAGCAGGTTCAGGCGCAACACACCGTTGCGGTCGGTGCTCAGCTCGAACGTGTCCTTGCCAGCCTTGACCTGCACCGGACGCTCGCTCCAGGGCAGGCTCGAGTATTCCGTGCGCTTGTCACGCTGGACTTCGTCGATGCCCGCCAGGTTTTGCTGCGCCCGGCCGTGAGACTGCACGTTCATGAACGGGTTGAGCCCGGCAAAACCATAGCTGAGCCAGTCCTTCGTCACGCTGTCCGGCAGATTGCCGAGGGCGAACACGTTGACCACGTTCGCACCGACACCTGCCACCACGGCCACCGCGCCCAGCGGGATCTCATAGATCTCCCTCCAGGGTTGGTAAGGCGTATAGCGATCATAGTGGCGTGTGACTTCGAACTCGGTGACTTCGAAGGTCTTCTGCTCGTGGATTTTCACCCGACGTTGCGGCAGCTCCAGCACTTTGGGCTCGCCGACATCGATCTGCAGGCTGTGATCGAGCAATTTACGCTCGACCCGCTCTTCGTGCTCGCTGCGTTGTGACATGTGATTGGCACAGCCGCTGACCAGCAGGGTGCCGCACAGGGCGGCACCACCGAGGCCTAAGGTGTTTCGCTTGAACATGACGTCTCTATCTGGTGTCAGCGGCGGATACGGGCCTGGAGGAAAGACAGCACGTCAGCGACTGGCAGCGCTTGCGCCTCGGCTTCGGTACGGCTCTTGTATTCCAGATTGCCGTCGGCGAGGCCGCGGTCACTGACCACGATCCGGTGTGGAATGCCGATCAGCTCCATGTCCGCGAACTTGATGCCCGGGCTGGTTTTCTTGTCACGGTCGTCCAGCAACACGTCGAAGCCGGCCGCAGTCAGTTCTGCATAGAGCTTGTCAGTGGCTTCGCGGACCTGTTCAGTCTCGTAGCGCAGCGGCACCAGAGCAATCTGGAACGGAGCGAGGGCGTCGCTCCAGATGATCCCGTTCTCATCGTTGTTCTGTTCGATGGCAGCGGCCACCACGCGGGACACGCCAATGCCGTAGCAACCCATTTCCAGGGTCACTGGTTTGCCGTTCTCGCCCAGCACTTCGCACTTCATCGCCTTGCTGTACTTGTTGCCCAGCTGGAAGATGTGCCCGACTTCAATGCCGCGCTTGATTTCCAGGGTGCCTTTGCCGTCAGGGCTTGGGTCACCGGCCACGACGTTGCGCAGGTCGGCGACGGTCGGAACCGGCAGGTCGCGCTCCCAGTTCACGCCGAAGTAGTGCTTGTCGTCGATGTTGGCACCGATGCCGAAGTCGCTCATCAGCTCGACCGAACGGTCGATGATGATCGGCAGCGGCAGGTTCAGCGGGCCGAGGGAGCCGGCGCCGGCGCCAATGGCATCGCGCAGTTCGGCTTCGGAAGCCATGACCAGCGGGCTGGCAACGCCAGGCTGGTTGGCGGCCTTGATTTCGTTCAGCTCGTGGTCGCCACGGATGATCAGGGCAATCAGCTTGCCTTTCTCTTCTGCGTGCACCACCAGGGTCTTGATGGTTTTTTCGATCGGCAGGTCGAAGCCTTCGACCAGTTGCGCAATGGTCTTGGCGTTCGGCGTGTCGACCAGGCGCAGCTCTTCAGTTGGCGCGGCGCGAGAGGTTTCCCGTGGTACGGCTTCAGCTTTCTCGATGTTCGCGGCGTAGTCGGAGCCGTTGCTGAAGACGATGTCGTCTTCGCCGGACTCGGCCAGCACGTGGAACTCGTGGGAACCGGCGCCACCGATCGAGCCGTTGTCAGCTTCAACCGGACGGAATTTCAGGCCCAGGCGGGTGAAGACGTTGCAGTACGCCTGGTGCATGCGGTCATAGGTGACCTGCAGCGATGCCTGGTCGGCGTGGAACGAGTAGGCATCCTTCATGATGAATTCGCGGCCGCGCATCAAACCGAAGCGTGGGCGGATTTCGTCGCGGAATTTGGTCTGGATCTGATACAGGTTGATCGGCAGCTGTTTGTAGCTGCTCAACTCGTTGCGCATCAGGTCGGTAATGACCTCTTCGTGAGTCGGGCCGGCACAGAAGTCGCGACCGTGGCGATCCTTGAAGCGCAGCAATTCAGGGCCGTATTCCTCCCAGCGACCCGATTCCTGCCACAGCTCAGCCGGTTGAGTGCTCGGCATCAACACTTCGAGAGAACCGGCGGCGTTCATTTCTTCACGCACGATGGCTTCGACCTTGCGCATCACTCGCAAGCCCATCGGCAGCCAGGTGTACAGGCCCGAGGCGAGTTTGCGGATCATGCCGGCGCGCAGCATCAGCTGATGGCTGATGACGACCGCGTCGGAAGGCGTTTCTTTCTGTGTGGCGAGCAAAAATTGACTGGTGCGCATGGTTGGCCGTTGTCGGTTGCTGATAACGAGAAGTGATGGGGCATTGTACGGGCGAGATCTGCTGGCGTACAGGCGTGCGGCCGGCTGTGTGGCTGGAGGGCGATAATCCGCTCGCCCTCTGCGATGCTTCCTACATCAAAGAGGCTGCGATTCTTCCGTGACCGGGGTCTGAGCCGGTTCAGGTGTCGGAGTCGGACCGGCGCGGCGGTTTTCCTGGAACCAGTGCAGGGCGATCAATAGCAGCGTCGGAACACCCAGCAGAGCGGTGATCAGGAAGAAGTTGTGGTAGCCGAACTTTTCCACCATGACTCCGGAGTAGCCGCCGATCAGGCGTGGCAACAAGAGCATGATCGAGCTGAGCAGGGCGTACTGGGTCGCGGAGAATTTGAGGTTGGTCAGACTCGACAGGTAGGCGACGAACGCCGAAGTCGCCAGGCCCGAACTGAAGTTGTCCAGGGAAATGGTGACGATCAGCATCTGCAGATTGGCGCCCATGTCGGTGAGCATCAGGAACAGCAGGTTAGTGGCCGCCGAGGCGGCACCACCGATGAACAGAATGGGCAGAATGCCGAAGCGCACGATCAGCAAGCCGCCCATGCCGGCGCCGACCAACGTCATGATCAGGCCGAAAACCTTGCTGACACTGGCGATCTGATCTTTGGTGAACCCTTGGTCGATGTAGAACACGTTAGCCATGACACCCATGACCGTATCGGACATCCGGTAGGTGGCGATCAGCCCGAGTAGCAACAGGGCTTGCCAGCGGTAACGCAGAATGAAGTCGTTGACCGGCGTCAGCACCGGCGCCAGGCCGCGGCGGCCAATGGCCGACAAACACAGGGCAGTGAGCGTGGTATAGAGGATTGCGCGCAGGAAGGCGCGGTCTTCGAGTAACAGATCGAGCAGGCTGACGCCATTGAACAGTACGCTGGCGAAGTCAGTGTTGTAGAGCTGGGTGAACATGGCCGGGACGGACACCAGCAGTACGATCAGCACGAACACTGACGCCAATTGGTGCACGAAGCTGTAGCGTCCTGCCTGAAGCTGAGTACGCAGGGGCACCGGCGGTTCGCGCATGAAGAGGGAGGTCAGCAGCGCCGGTATCATCAAGATGCCGAACAGTAGGTAGGTGCCAGTCCACGCCGCATGTTTGTAGTTGAAACCGGTGGAGCCGAAACCTTCGGCAAAAAACAGTGCGCCCGCCGTTGCCAACAGGGCCGCGACCCGATAACCGGCCATGTAGCTGGCCGCCAGCGCGGCCTGGCGGGTGTCGTCGACGATTTCCAGGCGATAGGCATCAACGGCGATGTCTTGCGTCGCCGAGGCGAAGGCGACGACCACAGCGATGGCGATCAGCCAGGACAGGTGTTTCTGCGGGTCGCAGAACCCCATGCCGATCAGGCCGAGGATCACCAGAGCCTGGGCAAGCACCAGCCAGGAGCGTCGGCGACCAAGCTTGCCGAGCAGTGGCAGGCGCCATTGGTCGAGCAGCGGGGACCAGACCCATTTAAAGGCGTAGGCCAGGCCGATCAGGCTTGCATAGCCGATGGTTTCGCGAGCAACACCGGCCTCGCGCAGCCAGACTGAAAGCGTCGAAAACACCAGCATGTAGGGCAAGCCGGCGGCGAAACCAAGCAGCAACAGCACGAGCGTCGAGGGGCTGGCATAGGCGGCGAGCGCGGCGCGCCAGGTTTTACGGGGCATGGGCTGAAGTCTGCCTCAAGAATTACGGAAACAAAGCGCGCACTCTAACCGCTGTGCTCTACCGGGCGCCAGCCATGGCGCTGAATATCAACACGATTGTTCAGAACGCTGATGCCTTCCATGCGCAATCGGGCCCGCTGTTCATCCCCCGAAGGGCTGCCTGCGGGCAGGCTGATCCGACCACCGGCACCCAGTACGCGGTGCCAGGGCAATTTAGTATCGCCGGGCAGTTGGCTCAATGTTCGCCCGACCCAGCGGGCGGCGCGACCCAGTCCCGCCAGTTCTGCGAGCTGACCGTAACTCACGACTTTGCCCTCGGGCACTTGTGCCAGGGTCAGGTAGAGCGCCGTGCGTCGGATTTGCGCCGCGCTTTCGGTTTCAGCGGTTGAGTCGGTCACGTCCGGGTTTCCTGAAAAAAATGCGCATTGACCGTCTGTAGAGTAAATCCTGGATTGTCAGTTGAGAAATGAACTCAATAGAAATAGTCGGGTCAGTCCTTGCCAGGGCCTTATTTCCAGGAATGATGCCGACTTTTCTTCGCAAAGTTGAGCTTTTGATTCGCTTATGTTGTCCAGAACCTTGCTGTGCCTCGCTGTCGTCAGTACTTCCACTCCCTTGCTCGCCGATACGGTCTGGTTGAAGAACGGCGACAAGCTCAGCGGCAAGATTACGCTCTTCGATGGCGGCAAGCTGTTGATCCAGACCCAATATGCCGGGGCGGTCCCGATTGACTGGAAAGAGGTCAAAACCCTGGAAAGCGATCAGCAAATGCTGGTCAAGCAAGATGCCTACACTGGCGAGAAGGCCAAGTCGCTGCACGCGGCCGAGGACGGCAAAGTCACTCTGGCTAACGGCGATGGTCCCAAGACTGTGGAGTTGGCCAGTATTCAGCAGATGCTCAAGCCCAAGCCGGTGGTCGAAGATTTGGTGTGGAAGGGTAATGTCGACATGGCACTGGATTATCGGCGGGCCGAAAAGGATACCGATGATTATGATGTCGGCTTCAAAACCAGTGCGCGTCATGGTCGGTGGCGTCATACGGCGGAAGGCGAGTACAACCGCGAGTTCCAGGATGACGTGGTGACCACTGACAACTGGCGTGCCGAGTATTCTCTCGACCGATTCCTTACCGATAACTGGTTCTGGCAAGGCCGTTTGAATTACAAGCGCGACAAGGTCGAAGAGCTGTCCCGGCAACGCACCGTCGGTACCGGCCCCGGTTATCAATTCTGGGATAACGAGCTGGGCGCCTTCTCCTTGGGCTCCCTCCTGAACAACACTGATTACGAGTATTCCAATGGCAGCAAGGAAAACTTCTATTCCCTGGCCATGAAGTGGAACTACAACCGTTATCTGGTTGGCAAGAAGGTTGAGTTCTTCACCAGCGGTGAAGTGGGCAAGCCTTTGTCGGACGTGGCCGATTATGCCCTCGATGCCGAAGTCGGCCTGCGCTACAAGGTCACCGATTGGGCGTCGCTGAACCTGAAGGCCGAAAGAGACATCATCAGCGGCAGCGAGAAGGCTGATCTGAGCAAGACCCGATACACCGCAGGGTTTGGCGTGGCCTGGTAAGTCGGGTCTTGTCCTCGGTTTATGCCTTGGGTTATGTGCATTCGCCTTGGCGGACACCAGCGTCGTAGTGACATTCCATGGTCGCTTTACCGTCCGGCGCCCAGAAGCGGCTGACTCCCTGCTCAAGGCCGGCCTTGTATTCCACCGACGAATTCATCTGGCCACTTTCGTACCAGGTGAGGGCGGTACCCTCAAGTTTGCCATCTTTGTAGATCTTGTGATCCTTGAGTTGGCCGGTGCCATACCACTCTTTGAAGTCGCCCTGTTCGCGGTGTTGTTCATCCCACTGCCATTGCACGGTTTGCACGCCCTGGTCAGTCCACGTTGCGTAACTACGCTGCACGTTTTGTTCGTCGTTGAAGATCTTCTGTTTCACCTTTCCGTTGGGGTGGTAATCGATATGCCAGCCCAGGGGTTTGTTGTCGACGTAGTCCCCGCTGCTTTGTAGCGTGCCGTCCGGGTAGTAAGAGGGGCTTGGGCCAACCTTTTTGCCGTCGACAAACTGACCGCGTGACTTGATCTTGCCATCGGGGTAATAACCGAAAATCGGGCCGTCCGGTACATCGTTGCGATAGCTGACGCGGCCGATCAATGCGCCGTTTTCGTCATATTCCAGGTATTCACCGTCAACCCGCCGACCCGAATGCCAGTTATAGGACTCTGATTTTTTGCCGTTATCGTGGTAGGTGGTTTCCCAGCCTTCCAGCTCATCGTTCAAGTAATGGGTGCGTTTGGTGACAATGCCGCTGTCCGAGTAGGTCAGCATTTCACCCTGACGCAGGCCCTTCATGTCGTACTTGATGGTTTGGCCGATCTTTGCGTCCGGGTAGTAAGTTTTCGACTCAATCACGGGCTTGCCTGAAACGAAATCCTTGGCGTCGACGAAGTAGTCGCGGCGTACGGTGCCCGATTCGATGTAAAAGACTTTGGCATGCCAGGCCTTGCGCTTGCTGTCGTAGGTCAACGGCATCGGCAAGAAATAAGAAGCCTGACCCTTTGTTGTTGGTGCGTATTGCTCGTCCAGATACAGCTTGCCGTCCACCAGTGATGCTGTCAGTGCGCTGCACTCTTCTGGCGTGCAGGCGCGCACCTTTTCGAAAAAGGCCCGTTTTCCGTCGCACTCAGAAAGCGTCAGCAGCAGTGGGGTTTCATCGTCGATCAGTTGCTGCACTTCGTCGAGGAGCCTGCCAAACGATTCATTGGGAACGCCCACCGATGCGGGTGTGAGGTAGACCTCATTGCTGCCGCAGGCATGTGCCGTGGAGAGGGTCAGCAATGCCGCGGCTCTCAGCTGGGCCTGCTGAGCGCCCTGTATTTCCGGGTCTTTGCCGATATACGTTGCGTTAGGGTTCATGCCGATAATGATTGTCGGATGATCGGAGTGGGGGGTATTGGCGTGAGTCGCGAAGGAGAGAGTGAGTGTGATCAGTGCTGCGCCCAGCGACTTCCATTGCTTGAATTGCATCCTGCTGCTTCCATGTGATTTTCCAGGCGGCGAATCATATAGATGACAGATGGTCGGCGTAAGGGGAAAACAGACGCCCACAAAAAAGCCCCGCTTTTAAGGGCGGGGCTTTTTACTAAAGCAAGTACAAGTTAGATAACTTGAACTTCTTCAGCTTGCATGCCTTTCTGACCGCGGGTAGCGATGAAAGAAACCTGTTGGCCTTCTTTCAGGCTTTTGAAGCCGTCGGATTGGATAGCTTTGAAGTGAACGAACAGGTCGTCACCGGATTGTGGAGTGATGAAGCCGAAGCCTTTTTCATCGTTGAACCACTTAACGGTACCGGTTTGGCGATTAGACATGGTGTAACTCCTTGAACAAAGATAACTGCGACTCAGGAAGAACCCTGGCCGAGACTGAGTGCAAAGAGCAGGAAAAATTCTTGTAGATGGTTGGATCGAAATTCAACATATCGTGTAGAGATTCTCAGTGACACAAGCAGCACAGTGGCGCCACCTTAACCCTTTTTCCGGAACGTGCCAATGATTCTTGCGAAGGTTTCTCTTTTTTAATGACTGACGGTGCATCGTAAGGCGGTAAGGCCCCGGAATTCACGGGGGATCGGCGAGAATTGTCTCCCGGACTTTGAACCCGGAGCGCTGCCCGGTAAGATGCCGGACAGAATTTTTCCACCTCGCTATTCAGGACACCCGCCATGAGCATCAAATCGGACAAGTGGATTCGCCGCATGGCGCAAGAGCACGGCATGATCGAGCCCTTCGTGGAACGTCAGATGCGCGGCAGTGACGACAGTCGTGTGATCTCCTACGGTGTGTCGAGCTACGGGTACGATGTGCGTTGCACCAATCATTTCAAGGTGTTCACCAACATCAATTCGGCCATCGTCGATCCGAAAAACTTCGACGCTGGCAGTTTCGTCGACATCCACAGCGACGTGTGCATCATCCCGCCAAACTCCTTCGCCTTGGCCAGTACCGTCGAATACTTCCGCATTCCGCGCAACGTATTGACCATCTGTCTGGGCAAGAGCACCTACGCCCGCTGCGGCATCATCGTCAACGTGACCCCGCTCGAGCCCGAGTGGGAAGGCCATGTGACCCTGGAGTTCTCGAACACCACCAACCTGCCGGCGAAGATCTACGCCAACGAAGGCGTGGCGCAGATGCTGTTCCTCGAGTCCGACGAGGAATGTGAAGTGTCCTACAAGGACCGTGGCGGCAAGTATCAGGGCCAGCGTGGCGTGACCCTGCCGCGTACCTGAGTCAACCGTCTGACAAACCGTTGGAATTCCTGGGCGGGCGTACACTCTATGGGGTGTACTGCTCCGATTCGCGCAAGGCGGATCGGGCCATCGCTCAGGAGTGCTTCATGAAGATCGATCCGCGAATAAGTGCCGAACTGGCAAGGCTCGAGCCCAATCAGGTTGGCGTGCTGGCCTGGTCCTTGTTGGCGCATCCGCCAGTCAGCATGGCAGGGGGCATCCCCCATCAGCCTGATCCCGACACCCCCAATGAAGATCCGACAGAGCCCGGAGAGCCCACCCTGCCGGATGAACCGCCTCCTGCGCCTGTGGTCTGATACCCGCTTTTGAGGGAGCGAGCATCGCTCGCTCCCACGGGAAGGTGGCGTTTTACTTGAGGTTGCCGCTCAGGAACTGCTTCAACCGCTCACTCTGCGGATTGCCCAGCACGTCTTCCGGCGCGCCTTCTTCTTCCACCAGCCCCTGATGCAGGAACAGCACCTGGCTCGACACTTTGCGGGCGAAGCTCATTTCGTGGGTCACCATGATCATGGTCCGGCCTTCTTCGGCCAGGCCCTGGATCACCTTGAGCACTTCGCCGACCAGTTCCGGGTCGAGTGCCGAGGTCGGTTCGTCGAACAGCATCACTTCCGGTTCCATGGCCAGTGCGCGGGCGATGGCTACCCGTTGTTGCTGACCGCCCGACAGAAAAGCCGGGTACTGATCCGCCACACGCGGCGCCAGGCCAACCTTGTCGAGGTAACGTCGGGCACGGTCCTCGGCTTCTGCCTTGCTGCAACCGAGCACCCGCCGCGGGGCCATGGTGATGTTTTCCAGCACCGTCATGTGGCTCCACAGGTTGAAGTGCTGGAACACCATGGCCAGGCGGGTGCGGATCCGTTGGAGCTCATCGGGGTCGGCCACATGGATGCCGTGACGGTCCTTGGCCATGCGGATGTTCTGGCCGTCCAGGCTCATGGTGCCGTCGTTGGGTTGTTCGAGAAAATTGATGCAGCGTAAAAAGGTGCTCTTGCCCGAGCCGCTGGCGCCGATCAGGCTGATGACGTCGCCGGTTTTGGCCTTGAGCGAAACGCCTTTGAGCACCTGATGATCGCCATAGCTTTTATGCAGGCCTTCGATGGTCAGTTTGTACATGGGGCATGCATCCTCAAGGCGAAAGTAGATAGCCGCTGCGATAGGCTTCAGTACCCGCGACGTGGGCGATTACCATGCCGGCAGTGGCCATGCGCCGTAGCGAACGGGCGTACATCAGTCCGGCGACGGTGCAATGAACTGGGGTGACGCGATCATTGATCGGGTCGATGACTTCGGCGATCAGTTGCCCGGCCTCCAGGTATTCCCCGGACAGGGCCGTGAACACCAGCAGTCCGCCCACGGGTGTCGCCACCGGTTCGACACCGGCCAGCGGCGTGGCCGGGTAGGGCAGTTCCGGTAAGGGAGCCGGCTCACCGGCAATCGCGCCGAAGTGAATCAGATAATCGATCAGTGCCTGGCAATCGAGGCTGGCCAGTGGGTGATTGACATCGCCCTGGCCGCGCAATTCGACGGTCACCGAAAAGCTGCCCAGCGGAATATCGAAATGCTCGCCGAAGCGTTCTTTCAACTGCCACCAGAGCAGGGTGAAGCATTCATCGAACGACTGGCCGCCAGAGTCGGTGGCCAACAGGCTGGCTTCGGCACCGATGTAGCGCGCCAGCGGTTCGACCTGAGGCCAGGCTTCAGGCGTGGTGTAGAGGTGCGCCACGGCTTCGAAATCGCAATGCAGGTCCAGCACCATGTCTGCGTCGCAAGCCAGTCGTTGCAGGGTCAGGCGTTGGGATTGCAGTTGCGTGCCAGCAGTATGGCGCGCCAATGCGTCGCGCAGACTGCTGCGGATCAGTTCGAGGTTGCGTTGCGGATCGTCGCCCAGCAGGCCTTCGATCTCATTGCCGACCTCTTCACTCAAATCGATGAACCAGCGATTGAAGTTCTGCCCGCTTTCCAGCTCGTAGCGGCCCAATGGAACGTCCATCAACACTTGTTCCAGGCCGACCGGGTTGGCCACGGGCACCAGCACGATTTCGCTGCGCAGCCGGCCGGCGGCTTCCAGCTCCGCCAGACGCTGTTTGAGGTGCCAGGCCACCAGCATGCCGGGCAGTTCGTCGGCATGCAGGGAGGACTGGATGTAGATCTTGCCTTTGGCCGCCTGGGGGCCGAAGTGGAAGCTGTGGATCTGTCGCACGGTCCCCGGCAGCGGGGCCAGCAGGTCATGAATCTGGTGGCGCATGTACGAATTGTCCTAGTGAGTCGGCCCGAGGAAGGCCAGCCATCGGCGTTCGGCGAGACGGAACAGGCCGACCAGCGCAAAGGTAACGGTCAGATAGATCAGCGCGGCGATACCGAATGACTGGAACGTCAGGAAGGTCGCCGAGTTGGCGTCGCGAGCGACTTTCAGGACATCCGGGATGGTCGCGGTGAACGCCACGGTGGTCGAATGGAGCATCAGGATCACTTCGTTGCTGTAATAAGGCAACGAGCGACGCAGCGCCGACGGCATGATGATGTAGGCATAGAGCTTCCAGCCTGACAGACCGTAAGCCTTGGCCGCCTCGACTTCGCCGTGAGCCATGCTGCGAATCGCCCCGGCGAAGATTTCCGTGGTGTAGGCGCAGGTGTTCAGGGCAAAGGCCAGGATCGTGCAGTTCATCGCATCGCGAAAGAACGCATCAAGGACGGGCTGCGCGCGCACGGCCGCCAGGCTGTAGATGCCGGTGTAACAGATCAGCAGCTGAATATAGAGCGGCGTACCCCGAAACAGATAGGTGTAGAACTGCACCGGCCAGCGCAGGTAGAGCTTGGGGGAAACCCGGGCAATGGACAGCGGGATCGACACCAGAAAGCCGATGAAGATCGACGCACTGAGCAGCCACATGGTCATGGCCAGGCCGGTGATGTTGTAGCCGTCGGTATAAAGGAAGGGTTTCCAGTATTCCTGCAAGAGTTCGATCATCGTACGGTCTCCCGGGCACCGGCGGCGTAGCGGCGTTCGAGCCAGCGCAGGACAACGTTGGAGGCGCTGGTGATCAGCAAGTAGATCAATGCAGCCAGCACCAGGAAGTAGAACAGTTGATAGGTGCTTTTACCGGCGTCCTGCGCAGCCTTGACCAGGTCGGCGAGGCCGATGATCGAGACCAGCGCGGTGGCCTTGAGCATCACCATCCAGTTGTTGCCGATGCCCGGCAGGGCGAAGCGCATCATTTGCGGGAACACCACGAAACGAAAGCGCTGTCCGCGTTTTAGACCGTAGGCAGTGGCGGCTTCGACCTGGCCCCGTGGCACGGCGAGGATCGCCCCGCGGAAGGTTTCGGTGAAGTACGCGCCATAAATGAAGCCCAGGGTGATGACCCCGGCGCTGAACGGGTTGATCTCGATGTATTCCCATTCCATGAAATCGGTAAATGAGGTCAGCCAGGTTTGCAGGCTGTAGAAGATCAGCAGCATCAGCACCAGGTCCGGTACCCCGCGAATCAGCGTGGTGTAGATCTGCGCCGGCACCCGCAGCAGTTTGACTTTTGACAGCTTGGCACTGGCGCCCAGCAGGCCGAGCAATACGGCCACCAACAGCGACAACACCGATAATTTGATAGTCATCCAGGTGCCTTCCAACAGCAACGGACCGAAGCCCTGAAGGCTGAAGGCTGAGAGCCCCAGGTTTTGTAATAGGTTTTCAAACATAAATCAGCAACCTGATCGGGTGAAAAAAGCGCCCATCGCAAGATGGGCGCCGGGCATTATTTGCCGCTGTACAGATTCAGATCGCCAAAGTGTTTCTTCTGAATGGTGGCGTAGGTGCCATCGTCGTGTAACGCTTTGATACCTTTATCCAGAAGTGCCTTGAGGTCTTTGTTACCTTTCGAGATACCGACAGCAGTTTTGGCTGGCAGCAATTCGCTGTCGACAGGCTTGCTGACTTCGTAATCGGCGCCTTTTGGCGACTTCAGGAAGCCCAGTTCGGCTTGCAGCATGTCCTGGATGGCGGCGTCGAGACGGCCGGAAGTCAGGTCGGAATACACCTGATCCTGGTTGGCGTAGGCCTGGGTTTTCACACCAGCCTTGTCCAGCACGGCTTTGGCATAGGCTTCCTGAATGGTGCCTTGCTCGTAACCGACGGTTTTACCCTTCAGCGTGGCGACGTCCGTGGTCAGGCCGGAGCCTTTCTTGAACACGTAGGCGGTAGGGCCGGAGAACAGCTCACTGGAGAAGTCGATGACTTTTTCGCGAGCCGGCGTGACGGTCATCGAAGAGATTACACCGTCGAATTTATTGGCCTTGAGGCCTGGAATCATGCCGTCGAAATCGCTTTCGACCCATTTGCACTTGACCTTCAGCTCGGCGCAGATCGCATTGCCCAGGTCAATGTCGAAGCCTACCAGGCTGCCATCGGCTGCCTTGGACTCGAACGGCGCGTAGGAAGGGTCAACACCAAAACGCAATTCCTTGTATTCCTTTGCCAGCGCGGAGCCGGCAGCCATGCACAACGCCAGTGCAGAAAGGGTCAGCAATGCTTTTTTCATTATTCAATCCCTAAGAACCAATATGAGCGCTTGTGGCGCAGAAGTACTGTTACTGAAAAGCGTAAGACCTATTAAAAGTAGCAATTTCCGAACCAGAGTCCCGAACAAGCGTTTTAAAAGATGGTTCAGGAAATGGTAAAGCGGGATTTGTGCACGAAAACGGGCATCGCCAGATCTCCGCACCTGAATGGTGCGCAGTGCTGGCGCAGAACTTGTAGGAGCGAGGCTTGCCCGCGAAGAATGCACTGCGGTTTTTCAGGTATTACGTGTCATCGTTCTTCGCGGGCAAGCCTTGCTCCTACGGGATTCGCGTCAGGTCAGGCCAGTAAATCCTGCAACGTCGCCAGGCTGTCAGCTTCCTCCACCGACTTGTCCTGCCGCCAGCGCAACATCCGCGGAAACCGCACCGCAATTCCGCTTGGCTGTCGTTTCGACGGTGCAATGCTCTCGAATCCCAGTTCAAACACCAGGCTCGGTTTTACACGGATCACCGGTCCGGATTTTTCCACCATGGTCTCGCGTACGATGCTGTCTATCTGGCGGATTTCTTCGTTGGTCAAGCCGGAATAGGCTTTGGCAAAAGGCACCAGTGTTCGTTCCCGGGCAGAGGGTGGGCCGTCCCACACGGCGAAGGTGTAATCAGTGTAGAGACTGGCCTGGCGGCCATGACCCTGCTGAGCATGGATCAGCACTGCATCGACGCAGAACGGGTCGACTTTCCATTTCCACCACACACCCATGTCTTTGTTTCGCCCGACGCCATACTGCGCGTCGCGGGCCTTGAGCATCATGCCTTCGACCCTCAGTTGACGAGAGGCGTCCCGTTGGCGGGCGAGGTCGAACCAGTCTTCGCCGATCAATAAGGGCGAGGCAAGTAACACCGGGTTTGCGCAGGTGGTGACCAGGTGTTCCAACTGAGCGCGGCGCACGGCCTGAGTCTGGTTCCGCAAATCCTGGCCCTGCCATTCCAGAAGGTCAAAGGCCTGGAGGACCACGGGCACCTCATTGAGGATTTTCTTGTCCAGCGTGTTACGGCTGCTGCGTTTTTGCAGCAGGGCGTAAGGCTGCACAGCCGGCGATGTTGGCGAAGCGTTCCCAGAGCCCGAGGGCGCGGTTTTCCAGGCGACGATTTCACCGTCGATCACCGTGCCGTCGGGCAAATCGTGAACCAGGCTGCCCAGTTCTGGGAAACGTTCGGTCACCAGTTCGTCGCCTCGTGACCAGACCCACAAGCACCCATCGCGCTTGACCACTTGGGCGCGGATGCCGTCCCATTTCCACTCCACCTGCCATTGGCTGGCGGGGCCGAGCAGGGCTTCGAACTGCTCAACCGATTGCGACAACGCATGGGCAAGGAAAAACGGGTAGGGCTGGCCACCTCGTTGGGCGTGTTCATCGGGTGCTTCGGGGGCAATCAGCTTCAGGTAACTGGCGGCGTTCGGGCGGTGCGACAGGGCGGTGTAACCCTCCAGCCGCTGGGCTACTCGTTTGCTGTCGAGCCCAGCCATGGCTGCCACGGCGCGGATGACCAGCGATTTTGAGACACCGACACGGAAACTGCCGGTGATCAGTTTGATGCACAGCATCAGGCTCTGGCGATTCAGTTGCGCCCACAGCGCAGGCAGGCGTTCGGCGAGGGCTCGCGGGGGCGCGCTGCGCAGCGGCAGCAGTTTGTTTTCAATCCACACCGTCAGTCTGTCGGTAGACGTGTGAGGCGTTTCTGGCAGCACCAGCGAAATGGTTTCAGCCAGATCACCAACCACCTGGTAGCTTTCCTCGAATAACCAGGGCGAGAGCCCGGAGCATGTGATTGCAATGTCGCGCACCACCCGTACCGGCACCCATTGCCGAGTCCGCCCGCCGGCTAGCAAGTACACCGCCCAGGCGGCATCTTCGGGCGTGGCCTGGGCGAAATAGTGCTGCATCGCCGCGAGTTTGGCGTTGCTTGAGGTGGCGGCATCGAGTTCGGCATACAGCTCGGCGAAGGCTTTCATGCCTGCACCTCGGCGCTCTCGGATTCAAAGGTTGCGTTGTTCTCGTCGTCGCCGAATTTGGTGCTGAATCCCATGGCATCGAGGCCCTTTTCGCGCAGATGCCGCACCAGCACTCCGATCGATCCATGGGTGACCTTCACCCGCTCGGCTCCGGACTGCTCGATAGCCCAGAGCAGGCCGGGCCAATCGGCGTGATCGGACAGCGCGAAACCACGATCCACGCTGTGCCGCCGTCGCGTGTCGCGCAAACGCATCCAACCATTGGCGAGGGCATCGCTGTAGTCGCCGAAGCGCCGTACCCAATTGCTGGTGCCAGTTGCAGGTGGCGCGAGGACCAGAGCTTTGCGCATCAACGGATCGTGCTTTTTTACTTCGCCGGCATAAATCGTTGGCGGTAAATAAATACCGCTCTGGCGATAAAGCTGATTGAGCGGTTCAATCGCACCATGCACCAGGATGGGGCCCAGGCTGGCATCGATGCCATGAAGAATCCGCTGAGCCTTGCCGAAGGCATGGCAGAGCAGCACGCTGGTTTTGCCGACTGCGGCGTTTGCCTGCCACCACTGATTGATCTCGGCAAGGATCTGCGCCTGGGGTTGCCAGCGGTAAATCGGCAGGCCGAACGTCGATTCTGTGATGAAGGTGTGACAGCGCACCGGTTCGAAGGGTGCACAGGTGCCGTCGGGCTCTGTTTTGTAATCACCTGAGGCGACCCAGACCTCGCCGCCGTATTCCAGCCGCACCTGGGCTGAGCCGAGCACGTGGCCTGCGGGGTGAAAACTCAGTTTTACGCCATGGTGCAGCAAATGCTCGCCATAGGGCAGCGTTTGCAGGTTGATGCCCTGGCCCAGCTGCGCGCGCAGAACGCCCGCACCCGGCGCCGCAGCCAGATAGTGTTGATTGCCACGGCGAGCATGATCGCCGTGGGCGTGGGTGATGACCGAACGCTCGACCGGGTGCCACGGGTCGATATAAAAATCCCCGGGCGGGCAGTACAAACCTTCGGGACGCGCGATAACAAGGTCCATATTGTTACCAGAATGGAGAGGCCTGTTAGCTAGGAGGTTCGCGCGAGACGAGAAGTTCTATTTATTTTCAAGGAGAAATGAAGGCGTTAATCCGGCCGCTTTCGCGAGCAGGTTCGCTCCCACATTTAGTAGGTGTCATGCACAAAATTTGCGCCTGGTCCGGCCAATTTGTGGGAGCGAGCCTGCTCGCGATGACGGTGTCCGGTTCGCTGTAAAAACGAACGAGAGGCCGCAATCGCGAGGAGGGAATTACTTGCCAGGCGTCAAGGTCAACCGCGTCTTGCCATACACCTTGTCAAAGTTCTGCGGCTGCATCGGCAGGCTCATGTATTGCCCTTTGAGCCATGGATCGACGCTGTCCAGATAGTGCGGGCTGGCCGGGTTGCCGGATTGACCGGTAGCGTTCTGGCCCATCAGCGGTTCGGCCTGGCCGAAGTCGACGATAAAGCGCATGGCCGGGGCCTGTGTGGTGTTGAAGTCCTGACCCCAGGCGAATGAGGCAGTGTTGAGTGTGGTGTGATCGCCGCCGGCCGCCAGTGGACCGCGCACGGTCTGGCCGCTGGCGTTTTTCCACTCGTAGCGGTGCAGCTTGCCCCACTGCCAGGCTTTGTGATCACCGCCCAACTGGCTGTCGCCCGCGCTGATCGCAGCTGCCAGGCTCCGGGCGAGGATCGCCGGTTTGTCTTCTTTCTGTGCAGTGCGCACGTCATCCCAGAACGGACTGTCCTCACGCCCAAGCAGGTGATCGGCCTGAGCGGCATAAGACAACTTGCCGTTGGCGATAAAGGCTTTCCATGCCGGGCCGCTTTCCGGGCCCAGTTCGTCGAGGAAAATCTGTTTGGTACTTTCCTGCAGGAACAACTCGTAAATCGTTGCGTCGGCGGAAGTCGGGCTGAGTTTGCCGTCGAAGGCCATCAAGCGGGTATATGCCTCGCGAGCCTTGCCGCGATCGGCCACCGGCAACGCTTCGATGGCCTGCTTGAGTGGCTGGGCCATGCCCGGCGCTTCAAACATCTTCTTCAGCTTGGCGGCGAAGGTGGTGGTCTGGTCGTATTGCATGGCGATCAGGCTGCGGGTGTCGTGTTTGCCCGCGCCCGCCAGTTCGGCCATGCGTTCGCCACGCTCCGGCGCCGCCCAGGAATTGGACAGCTGCATGCCGTAGCCATGGGGAATGACCCGCTGGTTGGCGGTGCCGAGCCAGCCCTGCGCCGGGTCCTGGTCATATGGATGGAGCATCGGGTCGGCGTAACCGTCCCAGTCGTAGCGACCTTCCCAGCCTGGCGACGGCAGCAAGCCTTCGCCTTCGCGACGGTTCGGGTAGCGACCGGTGACTTGCCAGCCGATATTGCTGGCATCGGCAAACACCAGATTCAGGGCGATGGCGCGGATTTCACGGCTAGCGTCCGACGCTCTCTCGGTACTCTGCGCCCGGGACAGGTCGAAAAAGGCGTCCAGGGTTTTGTCATCGGTGAAGTCCGGCGCCTGCAGGGCCAGGCCGAAACCATTCGCCAGTGCCGTGCCCTGGGCGCTGTTGAGCAGTGGCCCATGGCGAGTTTCGTACACCGCTTCGCGAATCGGCCGCTGGCCTTTGACGAAATAGGTTTCGTTGCGCACGATCGCCGGCTGCCATTTGCCGCCCACTTCGTAGGAAAGACCATTGCCCTGGCGTTTGATTTTTTCCAGGAACACGTCCTGGTTGTCGCCCATGACCGTGGTCATGCTCCACGCCACTTTGCCGTTGAAACCACCGAGCACCATCGGCAACCCGGCAATGGTTACGCCGGAGGCCTGGTATTTCGGTGCGCGAATCTGCACGTAACTGAACAACGACGGGACGCCCAGCGGTCCATGACTGTCGCTGGCCAGCAGGCTCTTGCCGCTGCGGCTGCGTTGCGGGGCGATCGCCCAGTTGTTCGAAGAGGTGGCGCCCAGCAGATTCAGATCCGACAGTTGGCCCATGGCCTTGCTGATTTCATTCAGCCCCGGGATTTGCCCGCTGAGTTTGATGCCCTGAAGTTTGTCCGCTTCAGCCACCGGCAGTTTTTCATCCGGGGCTGAAGGTGTCAGCCACGCCAGTTTGTCGGTGCTGACCGTTTGAGCCAGCATCAGCGAGGAAATTTCTTCCGGCAGGTTCGCCGACTGGCTGAAGTTCAGCAGGCAGAACATCAGTGCCGAATCTTCCGGTTTCCAGTACTCAGGCTTGTAGCCGGTGGCCGCGAGGTCCGCCGGCAGCTTGTCGCGGTAGCGGAACAGGTAGGCGTTGACCCCGCGGGCATAGACTTCGAAGAAACGCTTGAGGCGTGGCGACGAGGCCTTATACAGCTCATCCGCGCTCTTCTTCAGATTGACCGCACGCATGTAGCGGTCGGCATCGAGCAGGTCCGCGCCGGACATCTCCGCCAGACGGCCCTGGGCTAGCAGGCGCAGAGTGACCATTTGGCTGATGCGGTCGCTGGCGTGCACGTAGCCGAGGGTGAACAGCGCATCGTGGAAGCTGTTGCTCTCGATCAGCGGCATGCCCATGGCGTTGCGGCGAACCGAAACGTTTTGCGCCAAGCCCTTGAGCGGTTGCACGCCGGAGGTGGGCGGGAGGGTGTCCTGGGCGTTCCAGGTCTGACAACCGGTCAGGCTCAAAACACCGGCCACTGCTGCGGCAACGCCGAACCGGGGAAGAAAATGTGTAAGGGCTGGCGAGGCCATGGCAAAGCTCCTGCGGGGGTAGTGACGCGACAAAGGCGCTACGTTAGTGAGCAGGAGGTGGACGCGCAAGCGGCGGCTGGGTTATTTCTTTTCGGTGATCGCCGGCATCAGGTCATCCTGTTTGCGTTTGATGGCTTGCCAGTAGCAAGAGGCGATGCTGAAGTGCGGCAAATTCAATGACCTCGCATGGGAAAAGTCGGCATGGAGCTTAAGACAAATACGGCGCTGATCATCATCGATCAACAAAAAGGCATCCTGCATCCCAGGTTGGGGCGTCGAAACAACCCTCAGGCCGAAGAGCGCATTCTGGAATTGCTGGGGCTCTGGCGTCGTACCGGGCGGCCGGTGATTCATGTGCAGCACCTGTCCCGCTCTGTGGATTCGGTGTTCTGGCCGCAGCAATCGGGGGTGGAGTTTCAGGAGCGCTTCCAGCCATCGATCGGTGAGTGGCTGATACAGAAACAAGTGCCGGATGCGTTTTGTTCGACGGGGCTGGAGGCGCGTTTGCGCGAGGCGGGGATCGATCAGTTGATCATCGTTGGCGTGGCGACTCACAACTCGGTGGAGTCCACGGCACGAACGGCTGGGAATCTGGGGTTTGAGGCGTGGGTTGTGGAGGATGCGTGCTTTACCTTCGACAAGGCGGACTTTTTCGGTAATGCCCATTCAGCTGAAGAAGTGCATGCGATGTCGCTGGGGAATCTGCATGGGGAATATGCGACGGTCGTCAGCGCCGCAAACATCCTCATGAACGACTGAAACCTTGAACTGACCCCAAAATTAGGATTGGTGTCCAACTTTTGGGGTGCAGATCAACTTGTAGGAGCGAGGCTTGCCCGCGAAGAACGATGACGCGGTTTTTCTGATTGATCGTGGCGCCCTTTTCGCGGGCAAGCCTCGCTCCTACAGGGATTTGCGATTCAACAGGCGAAGAAGTTATCCGCCCGAAGCATCAAGCCCCGTGGCACTTCTTGAATTTCTTGCCGTTGCCGCATGGGCAAGGGTCATTGCGGCCGACGTCTTTCAGGGCGTTGCGCACCGGTTCCTGGTGAGCGTGGCCGCAGTTCGGACCGTGGACATGGCCATGGTCGTGATCATGGTGGTCGTGATGGTCATGATCGTGGTTGCAGTCAGGGCCATGGACGTGAGGTTGCTGGGTCATCGGGGTCACTCCGGAATTAAATCGGCGGCGATTATCACGCCATTGCGCGCCAGGTGCACGTAGTGCGGGATGAATATTCCGGTTTTCAGTTCACCTTCCAGACGATAGGGAATCGGTTGATCGGGTTTTTTCAGCAGTTTCACCAGATCCCGGACTTTGGGCCACAGGTTGGTGCGGATCGGCACCTTGAAATAGGTGCTGTGCTTGGGGCCGACAGTGAACCAATGTTCGTGCTCGCCTTCGGCCAGCAATATGTCGCCCAAGTGAATGCGATATTCCAGGGCGCGCACCGTCAGGTCTTCGTCATTGGGATTGTCGACGCGAAAATGCAGCAGGAATTTCTGTTCCAGAAGTTTGGCCCGGACCACCTCGACCTTGACCAGATGCACTTGTGGGTCTGGCAAGTCGTTGCTGAACCATGAAGCGCAGCCGCTGAGTCCTGAAAACAGAAGCAGCAAAGTGAACAGATAGAGCGCGAGTCGTCCGTTGGTCATGGTCGTGTTTCTCCCTTTGTAGCCGCTGCCGAGCCTGCGTTCGCTGTAGCAGCTGTAGCAGCTGTCGAGCCTGCGAGGCTGCGTTCGACTGCGCAGCAGTCGTCAAACCAGAACTTGCGGTGCATCAGGCACACCGCGTCAGCCGGATTCACGACTGCTGCGCCGCCGAACGCAGCCTCGCCAAGGCTCGACAGCTGCTACAGCGAACGCAGCCTTCGGCAGCTGCTACAGGGGGCACCTCAAGCGCCGAAATAACTCGCGCAGCACTTCTTGAACTTCTGCCCGCTGGCGCACGGGCATGCATCGTTGCGCCCGGCCTTGAGTGGCACCGTAGGGTCGATGAAGTACCAGCGGCCGGCGTTCTGCACGAATGACGAACGTTCGCGATGGCTGTGTTCACCGCCGCCGTCGTGCCAGCGAGCAGTAAAGGTGACGAAGGCATGCTCCGGCTGACCGCCGAAGACCTCGGCGCTCTCCACCTCCAGGCCAAGCCAGGTGCTTTGGGCGCTCCAGTCGCTGATCGACTGGCGATCCAGGCCGGCCTGTTGCGCGGGCAGGGTGGTCGCCACCAGATAGTCGACCAGCCCCAGCACATAGGCGCTGTAGCGCGAACGCATCAGGACTTCGGCGCTGGGGGCCGGATGGCCGGCATGGTAATGGCCGCAGCAGGCATCGAGCAGTGTGCCGCTGCCACAAGGGCAAATAGATGTACTAATCGCTTCTGGAGCCTTGCTAACAGTTAAATGTGTTTTATCTTCCATAAATCAGTTACTTACCTAATCTAACTTTTTTCAAGTATTTTTTACGCGTGGAGCGAGTGAGTGAATGCCAATCTGCCTCATTGCAATTCCATGGCAACCCCCTCCTTTGAGCGTTCGTCTGAGGTGGAGTTTAGGCCATGACGGCTACGAATGTTTGGAGGTAGTGATCCTCAATCCTTAAGGAAAACGAACTCCCACACCGGCGCTATGCCATTACGCATAAAAGCGGTTTCGATGGCCTACAGCCTGACGACATAGGCTCAAAACGTAATCCGCATTTCGAAATGCGAAGCGTTTTAGCTCATCTGATTGCGATCTCCTCAACACCGGCGTCAGTCAGCAACTGATAGAGCTCGGAGACATTCCGTCTTGCGCCTCGATGCGGACAGAACATAAAGATTGCGCGTTGCTTGGCGCGCGACAAGGCGACAAAAAACGTTGCGATACCTTCCGGATTGCGCGGCGTATGACTCCACCAAGATCGATCATCAAGTCCGAGGAAGAACACGGTGTCGTACTCCAAGCCTTTACTTTTGTGCACCGTCATTAAAGGTATGTCATTCGTTCCCAGATATCGGTCGATACAGTCCAACCAAGTGGCAGTCTCCGACGCAGCACTCTGAAGGTGTAATGAGAAGCCCTCTATCATGATTTCAAGCAGGTCATTGCGAAGGTAAGCAGGAAAAGCGCGCTTTATCGCAGAAACATCCAGGAATTCAAAAACTTGATAGGCGATCTGTACGGCCGATTCGGATGTGGGGGCTTGAGCGCGGACAGTCAGTTTCAACTCTTCCAAGAAGCCCTCGAGATCTCTATCAGCCCGTCCTCGCTGGAGCTCATCTTCCTCGTCGATTTCACGGATCGCATAGACGGCCCCGGAAAGTGTCAACCATGCTGCTGCGCTGCGCTGCCCGGTGGCCAAGCGCAATGCTGCCAATGCTACACACGACGCCTCGTCCACCATCAAGTCCTGGACGTTGGTGCGTCCAATGCTACGGCTTTCATTGCGTATGCTCAGTTCGACCGAAGCAAATATAGGCTGAAGCTCCTCCTCGAACTGGTCTGGGCGTTGACGAACGAGGAGTACATAGTCTCGTGGCTGTAACTGACGCGTTGCCATATCTGTCTTGACCCACTGAGCAAGATGTCGCCCTTCCACATCAGTGGACCGAGAGTTCCACACCTGTACGACATCGCTGTCCAGCTGACTTGGCGCTTGAGATTGTATTTGTGGCGAATGCGGATCCAGGGCTTGCGCAACGAAGTGCTGAACGCGCACCAACTCCGGAGAGGACCTGTAATTGAAAAGCAGATTTATCCGCCGCGCATCGAAGTCAGCTTCGAATTGCTCAAAAGCATCCTGACGCGCGCCAGCCCAGCCCATGATGCGCTGCTTATGATCACCGACGGCGGTGACGACCGCTCCACCCTGACCAAAGGTAGAGAGCAGGAAGTCATATTGAGCAAAAGAAGTGTCCTGAAACTCATCAACAAACACATAGGGATAGGTCATGCGCAGCGCGCGAGCGATCTTTGGATTTGCTCGCACAATCAACTCGGCCAGACGATTGAGGGTGACGAACGTCAGCTTTGACGGCTCAGTGCCGAACAGTTGCTGATGCAACCAATGATAGCGGGCAAAATCGTCTGCTGTCGTGAGCTGCTGTGGAACCTCCAAGGCGAGGCGATTTCCTCCGATGTATTGGGCTTCAAAAGTACCAGGGGAAAAGTCCGCAAGCCTTGCCTGCCAAGCAGGCTGCCCCATAGCACGAATACGGTGCAACTCGTCCTCGACGTCGCGCCGAGTTGGGAAATCGATATCATAGGGTCGAGTGGGACGCCAATGCGGAGGAATGGACGCATGAAAGCGGTCAACGAGGCTCTTGGTGAAAGCGTCAAATGTAAGGGACGTAAAACGCCCAGCTAGCTCCGGAGGGCAACGCTTGCGCACGCGCGCCGCGAGGTTGGCGGCCGCATCTGTTTTGAACGAGATTGCAAGAATCTGCTGCGGTGGCTTACATAACCCAGTCTCCAACAGATACGCCGCGCGTTGCGCCAGAAACTCAGATTTGCCGGCCCCCGGGCCTGCGACAACTGACGTCGCCCCCTCTCGACGTAGGGCTTCCCAAGCGTTAGGTTCAAGGTTGGCTATGCCGCGAGGCAGCCAGTCCTCTGGCGAGACAGGCCGCCAGCTCATAGCACTATACCTCCCTCTAGAGTTTCACGGATATCAGCCAGCATGCGTTGCAAAGGCTGTGGAATGGCACCAGCCAATTGCTCCTGAGGAAGGCGACTCAAAACCCTCACGTGCGTGCTTGGTTTACCGCGACCCAGGAAGAGATATCGATACCAACGTAGCGCATCGTCTGCGGTTGTGTCGTAGAACGCGGGGTTACCTTCTTCGCCAAGCACGGCCTCTCTCGGCTCCCCCCTTGCCGAGGGCCCTCTCATCTCAGTTTCGAGCGTCCGATACGCAGTCGGATATGCCATCAGCATCGTAAAGTCCAGATCGAGCGGATCGGAGAAGTAGATTTGGAAACGTTCTAGCCAAGTTGTCCATTTACGAAGGCTCTGGATATCTGCCTGATTGCGACTTGGAAAACCAGTGAGAATTGCTTCGGACGTACTTGACGACAAAGCAGTACCAAAAATTTGTTCAGGTGTCTTACCTACGCTCAGCAACTGCTCGCACACAGTTTTTATACGGCCAAAGCCACCACCGCTGCGCCCCCAATCGAGATCCAAGAGGGTCGCATAGGGCACTTGAAGATTTGATAGCAACCGCCATAGGTGGTTGACATGTCGACCGCCCAGCGGCACGACGGCGACAAAAGATCGGTCGATGGGAAAATCCATCGCTTTGGCCAGCAGTGGCAGCACAACCTCTTCCGTAGCCCCCTCACCTAGAATCACGTAACGCGCAAAGTACAGTTCTGGGTAGGCCCTGACAGCTTCTCGGATAAACTTCGAAGCCTCTTCATCACCTATCGGAAGATCAATTTGTCGCACCTCCGAACAACGATTTTGAGGGTTGAGGCGAAAGTGCCGGACACTCGAAGGATCGACCCTGGCGAGGATGCTGGGTGAATGGCTTGAGACGATAGCTTGGGCGTTGCTGCCGGATGCGATTTCCTGCACCTGCTTGATGATGCGGGACAGGTAGAACGGTGCCAGATTGTTTTCAGGCTCCTCCAAGGCCACGATGGTGAGCGCAGGAAGAGGAACTCCTGCCTGAGTAAACCCCTGAGGAGCATCAGCACCCGCTAGCCTGGCCTCAATGTCTAGCGTTGCGGCAGCCATCGCCATATGAAACAAGGAGCGCTGACCGTCGCTGAGATCCTCGAGTGCACGGTCATGGCCATCTTCCGTGGGGTGAAATACAACCTCAACTCTGCGGATGAACTCTTGCCACCGAGTGTCGACAGGACGAAAGATGGGGACTGAATCCGTACCAGCCGAATGAAGCTGTTGCCAGCGCTGAGTCACTGCGGTGCTAATACTTGATACGGCAGTTTCTGCTAGGAATGCCTGATTGACCTCCTCGCCCGCACCAGCCAACGACTCTTTGACTTCCTGCGACCAGTTGATGGCCCTCCACAAACGACCGCGAACGAAGGCTGTGACCTGTGATGACCCATCTCTTGTCGCGGGAATGTAGATGAGTTGGATTCGAGACCTGTCTGCTCCGCGAATCTGTTGCATGTCGTTTTCATCGAAGTCGCCGAACGTTTGGATAGCGCAATAAGACTCTTCAATTGCACCATCCAAGGTTCCGTCATCCACCCAGCTCGCCTGCAGTCTGAGCCGCACCTTAAGCTCGCCATTTTCTACTGCAGCCATGTTTCTGAAGAATGCTGGCACTGCAACGTTCTCAGCGTCTGCATCCAATTCGGGGAACCCGATGATGGCTTCGATCACGAACGTACGTGCCGCAGGCCGTTCAACTTCATCGCACGGAACATGGAAGTCTTGTTTGCGTATTCGTCGCTGCTCGGAGGCTATGCCGAACATTCTCTGCAGGGCTTGCATCAGCGCTGTCTTACCAGTTCCGTTATCCCCCACAAATGCGACGAGAGAAGGGTCAAGAGTAACCTGAGTTCTTTGAGGGCCGAAGCATCGAAAATTCTCTAATTCAAGACGTTCAATGTGCATGCAATCTTCCTTTTGCTAGTCCATAGGTACAACTCGGATGCAGCTCAGCGACGCCGTAGCTTCGATGCGTCATCCATAAGGTAAGGTCAGAGCCTGAGTGCTGAGCTGAGCACTCGAATGCAGTGAATACGTAGTCACAGGATCACTTTTACACTGATACCACAGTAGTGGTAAGGGTCGTTCTAACGTTAGTTAATCGAACGGACTTGCCCACCCACTTGCATTTGACTTGCCCCGTCATTTGCATCGGATTTGACCAGGGCGCGTCGTAACCACGACCGGGAGAGAACGGCTGATTGCCTGCGGAAACAATGGCCGGCTTTTTCAACAAAATCGGCCAAAAGCGGACCCGGCGGGCAAGCCATGAAATGCTGTTTAGGCAACGTATTGCCCAGACTTGATGATCTGCGCTTGGACGCCCAAGCTCATCACTCCACTCGACGGCTTAAGCTCTTGCCTCTGATCTACCGCCACACTGCGTGGTATTGTCGATACCAAGCCAATGGGACTTTTAACCAGTCCTATACGATCTGCCGTTGATGCCGCAGGCGACTAGGCTGGCGTATGAAATCAGGATGATAGACGGGATGCATCAGCCAATCATGAGTGACGACGAAACTGGTACAGCAACGATTGCAATCGACAAAGTTCGCGCATCAAAGGCGGGGCATGCTTTTCATGAGGCTTGGGCCGCGCGGACAGCCCTTGAACTTCTGCCGCCGTCAACCGACCTTACTGCCATAACGCTCGAAGGATTCGATGAGCGAGACGAGCAGTGTTTGGGAACCGGTGCAGTCGAGATCGCCGACCTTGTTCGATACCACGGCGCCACTGATGTTGCCGGAGCGCACCTGGTTACGGTCGTTCAGTTCAAATACTCGATCGCGAGTGCCGAAACTGCAGTTCGAGCTGCTGACTTTGCATCAACTCTCGCCAAGTTTGCCACGACCGATGCCGAGCTCCGGGCAATGTATGGCGATGACCACGTTATCGCCGTGGTCAGGTATGAGTTTGCCACGAACAGGCCTATCCACGAGAACTTAGGGAAAGCAATCTCAGCGGTTGTGGCGGGTACACAAGAAAGCGGTGATATAGGTCGACAAGCAGGCCAGATAGCACAAGCTCTGAAAGAATATCCCCACCCCCTTGCTGACTTGCTGGGACGATTGGAGTTGGTCGGCAGCAAGGGAAGTTTGGCCGAGGCGGAGCGTGCAGTTTCAGTAATGCTGGCCGCATGGAGCGAACCTAGCGATCCAGATGCAGAGAAACGCCTGCTCAAGTTACGAAATCTCATCAGGATTAAGGCGGGTCCCGGTAGCGAGACGGACAAGCGTGTTGATCGGGTAGCGGTCTTGGCTGAGCTGGAAGTGGAGCACGAGGACCGTCTGTATCCCACGCCTGACGCGTTCCCCGAGGTTGAGGTAGTCATTCAGCGCAACGTTCTTGACGACATTGCAATGCTCGCCCGCGAACCAGGTCTTCCTCTCGTCGTTCATGCTGCAGGTGGCATGGGTAAGACTGTATTAATGCAAGGCCTCGCCGACCGATTGCGAGCCGATGGGCCCATCGTGCTATTTGATGGTTTCGGCGCAGGTCGTTGGCGGGATCCAGCCGACGGCCGGTACCTTCCGGAAAGGACGCTAGTCCATCTTGCCAATCTCATGGCAGGACAAGGCCTGTGCGACATTCTGCTACCAGTGTCGGACGTGACGGGTTTGATGAGGGCATTCCGCCGAAGGCTTGCCCAATCGGTAGAAGCAGCGCGGCGAACTCGCAGCAACGCATGTGTTTCACTGGTGCTTGACGCGATAGACCATGCAGGGCTTGCCGCGCAGGAAACCGCGACATCTTCATTCGCACATCTTCTAATGCGCAGCATCAGCGTCGACCCTATCGATGGTGTTCGCCTTATTGCATCCTGCCGGACTGAGCGGCTCAGGCTGGCAACCGGCGATACCTCGCATCGCCCTTTCGCACTTCCATTGTTTACTGACACGGAAGTACGCTCCCTTGTCGAGCGGCGGGTGCCGGATTCCTCTGCCGACGAGATTGCTGCTCTGCTGACCCGCTCAGGTCGCAACCCACGCTGTCTCGACAACCTGATCACCACCGGGCGGCCTTTTGATCCAGTGATTTTTCCTGACGCCCTTGATGAGCCGCAGGATCTGCTCGACGTCCTGATTCGCAAGCGACTCAACGATGCGCGTGAAACTGCACGCACTCGCGGTGCAAGCGATGCAGACATCGATCTTCTACTCACAGGCATCGCCTTGCTGGCCCCACCAGTTCCTATCGAAGAGCTTGCTGCGGCACATGGCTTGGTCGCGGAGCAGGTTGAAAGTTTTGCCGCCGACCTTGCTCCCTTACTTGAACGAACGTCACACGGCTTGATGTTCCGCGATGAACCGACCGAGACCTTGATCCGATCCAACTACGGCGCTAGCCAAGCCGGTCGAGATCGCGTTATCGCCGCCCTCCAAGAGCGCCAGCTCACCTCAAACTATGCAGCGCGAGCCCTGCCAGCGTTACTTACCTCTCTACGAGATGCCGATCAACTCATTCAATTGGCCTATGATCCACGTGCTCCACGGGGTGCTTCACAAGTAAGCGTACGCGACATCCGCTTGTCGCGGATTACAGCTGCGATAGGACTGGCGGGAGAACTAAACCGGCGCGATGATCTAATGCGCCTGTTACTGGAGGCATCGCTCGTTGCTGCGGGACATGAACGATCCGACCGCTTTCTGTACGAGCATCCCGATCTTGCAGCCGTAGCTGGCGACGCCGAAGCCCTACGACGGCTGTCCGCGACAAATGTTGGTTGGCCTGGGGGGAAACACTCTGCTCTTGCACTTGCGAATGTATTCCTAGGCGACCGAGAGGAGGCTCGTCGGCACGCTCGGCGATCAATCGATTGGCACAATTGGGCGGCGCAGACCAAACGCAGCGACCGTTTAAAAAAATCGACCACTTCAGGGCAATGGGACGATATTGGCTTCGCCTATGTCGAAATGCTGGCGGGTAATGACGTGCGCGTTGCGGAGTTTTTCGCTCGTCGAGCCGATGGCGATGCCTTCGCCAAATTTCAGGACTTATTCGACCTTCTGGATCGACACCAATGTTCGCCGCACCCACCCAGTACTCGCATTGCAACCCGATTGTTGCGTTGCCGACTCCCATCTCCAGCGCTCTACGCTGCCGCGCTTCCATTCGTCGGTCGTGACCCATCCCATGCCCGCAGGCTCGTACAAGCGCTGGCGGCCGTCATTCCTGAAAATGGAAAAAACAATGGTTTGGAAATGGCCAGCGTGTTGGCGTCGGCGCTGGCAATTGATCTTGGCTTGGAGAAAGAAGCAGCAACCATCCTTGCCGCAGCTGCACTTACACCGCCGACCATTTATGACTATTCAAGTCAGTATCCGATCGCGCCCATAATCCATGTGACCGTGCTGGCTGCGGGAGTTCGAGCCTCCTTGAACCGGAAACATCCCGCCTTGATCGATATAGCGCCGACCGAACTTATTGAGTTAGTTCCAGCGAGTGCGCGGTCACGGGGTGGTGTAACCTTCGGTCGGGTGCTAAACCAGAAGCTGGAGGCTCCGAAGTTCGATGGAACTCGCTCTCGCCGAAAGAGGCGCAATGGCCTGGATGAGGAGCAGCGATCTCGCTATTCACGTACGCTTAGCGGCCGGGTCTTACCGCTGCTGAACTACGCGCAGGATGTTACCGACATCATTCGCCCACCACGTGGAAAGACGCGAAGCGAGGTGGTAACCGCTGCGTTTGATAGACTTGTTCGCGATGTCGAGCAGTCATCCAACTACCCCTATCGCGACGGGAAAGCCTATCTTGCACGAATCGGTTTTCGAGTGTTTTTTGATCTCGCCGACATATTAGGTGAGCTGAACGCTACGCTTGCGAGGCGAATGGTCGAGTGGGCAGCAAGCGCCCCGGGCTTGTTCACGCCGGAACTAACCAATACGGTCGCTCGACTGTCACGCATCCTCGATTGTCACGATGCGGCGCTCGTCCTTGCCGGTTATATCGAGCGCAAAATTCAGCTCGATACCGATGTTGGGAGCAAGGTTTCATCCTACGGAGGGCTTGCTCGCGCAGTCTGGCGAGTCAGCACTGAAGAGGCCGCAGCCTATTTTCGTCGTGCACTCGACCTTACGGAAGCGATTGGATCGGATGATTTCGATCGTACTAACCATTTGCTTGAGCTGACGGGCCACTATTCTGGGGGCGAACTTTCGCCGGCGGCGGCGCATACCCTAGCCCGCATTCTCGAATTGAATCTGAATGAGGACAGCAAACTCCCTTGGGCCGAATATGCCAAATCTATGGTGCCGACTGCCGGTCGAGCCACGTTGGCAATTCTGGCGCGTTTAGATGATCGTGACGTAGCTCGACTCGGACTGTCACTCGGCCCAGCGCTAACTTTCCTCATTCACGAATCGAAGATATCGGTTGAGTCTGCCGCCGCTTTGTTTGGTTTGGCTGCTCCAATCGAAACCTGGACGTGGTATATCTCGGACTTCGCATCAGAGGTCATTCGCCGCCTGCCACAAGAGCTAAGGGAATGGTTCTTCAATCTGCTCCTAGTCGAGCTTGATCGCGATGATCAATTGTCGCCTCAAAGAAAAACGATCGAAGGTCTACATGACTTAGCTGAGCACAATCTCCCTGTCTCCTCCCTAGCGCGAATACGAATCCAGGAGTTACTCGCTCGCGTCGGCTCTAAGCTCGCAACGCAGTCGGTCCCGTCTCCAGCGACTCCGATAGAACCGCCACTTGTCTTCCCGATTGACCTCACAGATCCAGATGATATCGACCGTCAGATACTTAACGAGGAGGTTGACCGATTTGGACGACGATGGCCGGTTCGAACACTGATTGACTTGGCCAAGCAAGCAAACTCTCCTGCTGACCGTCTTGGGTTCGTACGCGCTGTCGTTGAAGCAACGGCTGCTACACTTGCCGACAAAATCCGGGCGCTGGACGGTAACTTGGAAGCGTGGAGTCATTCGTCGGCAGCGATGCGCGATGCGCTCCCTGACTTAGGGGTGAGATTGGCGACCAAGCACGCTGCCGAGCTCGCCAGTTCTAGCACCGACGCATGGGGCGACTGGAGGGGGCTGGAGCAATGTTTTCATGTCAACCGGGCAACTCTTGTCGAGAACGTAGTTGCGGCCCTTCGGAGCACTGCGAATAGCCTTGGAGGTAATGCGTGGCTTGCGCTCGCCGCGAGGCTTGCGCCTGACGTTAGTCCCAGTGCAATTTCGGAAGGTCTCGAACGGTTTCTAGCGAATACAGGTGAAAAGCTGCCGTCCGAAGTTGGCGACGGACCGTGGGACGCTCGTTTTGCGGTTCCGCTCGACGAGGCGACATTCGTATCGGGGCTAGTGTGGGCGAGGCTTGGCCATCCAGTTGCGGCAATGCGCTGGCGCGCTGCTCATGCGGTAAGGCGCTTCGTGGCAGCCGGACGGTTTGATGTAGTTGAAAGACTGATTGAGCGCTTTGAGTCTGTATGGAGCTTACCTTTTGGTGATGCGAAGCTCCCTTTCTATGTAATGCATGCGCAGCTCTGGCTGTTGATAGCTCTCGCTCGCGTGGCAAAAGACGTTGCTTTTGCATTAGTCCCTCATCGCGCTTTCTTCGAGCGAGTCGCCTTTTCTACTGAGTTTCCGCATATCGTTATGCGCGCCTTCGCGATCGACATACTTCGTGAGCTCGCGCAGACAATGGCATCCGAAGAGCAGGAAAAGCTTATCGCTAAACTTGCCCCAGCGAACCGGTCGCCTTTTCCATACGCTCCGAGTACTGATCATCGCGAGCTTCGATATGCGCCTAGGCCAGACGTATCACCACAACCGGAGGATAGCTTTTACCTCGACTACGACTTCAACAAATATCATGTTGAAGGCTTGTGCCGTGTTTTCGGCTGTCCAGGCTGGGATGTGGCAGACCAAATCAACGCATGGGTGCGGCGATGGGACACAAACGTTCGAGCAATGCACGACTGTCCACGTAGCAGTAGTCATGACGAATCCTGGTCGTCGGGATCCGTTCCCGACCGAGATCGGTATGGTGGATACCTCGGCTGGCATGCCCTCATGCTTGTTGCCGGTGATCTACTGGCAACACGTACGGTTGTCGGAGAGGACTGGAGCGGCGATGCTTGGGCGGCATTCCTGAGGGAATATACGCTGTCACGAGACGACGGTCTCTGGCTTGCGGATCTCACCGATCTGTTTCCGCTCGACCTTACCAAGGAAGCGGAGATACCCATGCCGGAGAGTGGTAAGACCAGCACCATCCGCGAAGACGGCAATCTGCTAGGTCCGTTAGTGGGCTTATTGGAGGGCAAGGTCGTAGCAAATTGGATCCCGGCTGCAGGACGCTGGTCGATCGGCCCAGACACAACTATTACGCTTCAAAGCGTGCTGGCGAATGAACGCGATGCGCAATCGGTGGTCATGGCGATTTTGTCAGACGAAGCATTTTTTCGATGGCTACCCGGCGATCAAGAAGAGATTACCCGTGAATTCGGCTGCGATGGTCATACGATTCAGTCATGGATCACAACGACACCGAACCCCGAGCTGCAGCTAGATCGGCATGATCCCTACGGTTCCACTACCGCCCTCTGCCGGCCTTTCCCATCGGATTGGACGCGAGACCTGCTGGGAACAGTCGCGAATGATGAGGTGACCCGTCACTGGTGGATCGATGGGAAAGAAGCATATCGTGCCGAGGCCTGGGGGGCCGAGGGTGGACGGGGTGAGCATGCTTGGAGTGACACTGGATACCGATTGCTTGTCACCCGTTGCACGCTGCTTTCATTGCTCAAGCAGACCGACAGTAGTCTTGTCGTTGCGCTCAAGTTGCAAAAGTATCATAGAGGAAAGTCTAGCGGACGCATGGGTGACACCAGCGCCTTCACTTATCGTTCGCTGGTGGTCGTAATAGACGAGCGGGGCCAGATTTGGTCGCCACAACGCCTTTCGCGACAAGCCAAAAAAGCTCTCCAAAAGCTTGATTCGAACCAATCGCGAAACCTTTATCACAGGTTCCGCGCGATTGCTGACCTGCCTGATGAACGGGTAGCTCGGCACAACGAACTACTTCCAGATTACGATGAACTGTATCGGGCGTTTCTCGAAAGGCACTCGCCCGAACAAACAGATGAGGGGCTTTGACCCCTGCTGGGAGCTCAGGGGATTTGGGGAAAGCCTCAATTGGCATATGTATATCTTATGGGGGAATGGCCGTTCACTGCATCACTAGATGCACAGTAAGTTCTTTACTGGATACGCATGCCCGCTTCAGCCGATTTCTGCCTGTTTCCCTGAAAGCAATCGGCCAGAAGCAGCCGTTTATGCGCATCTAGAAATCCTGGGCGATTCAAGCGTGAGGTTTGGGGAGCAATGGAGCAGAAAGAGCACTTAAGCCAAGCGATTACTCGCAGGCCTTTACGAACTTTAACCGGCTTATTCTGGCTTCTTGTAGTTCTTGTGCTCGTCCACGAGCTTCGGGATGTCGCAGGAAATTTTGACGAAGAAGTCGCTGCGTTTGATGACCACATGCTCGTAGAGCTTGGATGCGCGGTCGATGATTTCCTGGCGGTTCGCCTTGATGAATTCGTACTGGCGGTAAAGCATCTGCTTGTAGCGCCCTTCCTGGGCGTCAATGTCTAGTTCGACTAGCTCGCTATCCAGCACAGGAACCATGTAGTTCAGGGCGATGAGGCCGAGCTTGTTGTCTGGATTGGTACGCTCATGCAGCTTGAAAGCAGAGCAGGACGACGACTGGATGCGATCCTGGGCGGGCTTGTAAGAGGTCAGAGGGGCTAAGAATTTGTGATTGCCTATCTCCAGCACTACACCGACGTAGACCTTTTTGCCTTTGTACCCTGCACCGCCATTGTTGGGGACCTTTCCATCGAACTGCTGCAAGAAGGCGATGTAGTCGTCCGTTACCGTGTAAAACCTCATAAATCCCCTCGCCAAGGCAAAAAAAAAGTGGCTTTCGCCACTTTTTTACTCGCCTTTGAGGCGGCGAGAGCCTGATTTCAAGTTCGCACTTAGGGTAGCGTATCACCCGATTTCAAGCTCGCATTTAAGGTAGCGTATCACCTGATTTCAAGTTCGCACTTAAAGGTAGCGTATCACCTGTTGCGGAGATCATAAGGCTACAGGCCAAACACGTCAAGCTGCCTACGCATCAAGGGTTTGTGGGCAGGCGCTGGGCTTAAGTGCTCTTTCTGCTCCATTGCTCCCCAAACCCCAGCAACGTGACCGAGAGAAAGGCATGCCTCACCCCAGTAGACGTAGCTAATAGCTAGAACAGGGAGACTAGCCACTGATTACTCAGTAAATCCATGATAAAAACCGACTGATACGACCGCTCCAACAAATCGTTTGGCAGTAGCTCGATCCATTATTACCAATTTTCCATCGACATTAATGTAGATGCTGTCTTCTGGGTAGAAAGAAGATCGACCGATTTCTACGTCCATCGAGGTTCTGTTACCTTGATCCTTGATCGTTTCTTCAAAGTACATGGTAGTTGCCATAACAATATCCTTTTGTGTGTGGGGCGGCACAGATCGATGTGTTAACCACTCAGCCCTTCGTGGGTGCCGATTCGAGCTTGCTCAGGCTAGCGTCCGTGAAGATTGGTATCAACACCCTGAGCCATATTCTTCGCAAGCTAGACGCGTTTGGACGATTGTGTTGAAAATATCGGCCCAGTCTGGCTGCCCTAGCCTTGAGCAGTGACGGCGTCTTTTTTACACGCTGCCACGTCAAGTCTTAGTCGTGATCTTCCTGCACAAAACATGGCTTTCAATCTCAGACGCGTTCTTTTCTGCGATGAAAACGTAGCCGGATTTTTACATAATCGTTCCCCGAATCGATGTATTCGATGCCTGGCCCACACAACAGGTCGTAGGCGCTCCAGCGGTCGCCTCTACTGCGTCGAGGCTTGAATGACTTCGCTCTCGGCCGCAACGATCCTCGTCCCTGCGTCCGCTTTTGCCCGCTACAATCGCGGTCTCGTGCGAGCATATGAGAGAGCTTTGATGAAAGAGCAAAATCGGGAGCACCTTCTGAGGATGAAGTTGGGCGTCGAGTTTGTGCAGCACATGTTGATCTCGTGCTTCCCGGTGGTAACGGACAACCCGCGTATTGTTGTCTTCAGTCGCATAACCGAGTTCGCGGTACGGGCTGACGGTATCGTGGCTGCCTCTGAGGGTGAGTCCGCCCATGTCTGAAGACATTAAGAACACCGCGATCACCGCCGCAGGTTACATCTACCAGAACCGGCAAGGACTCCGAGTCCTCTGCGATTGGCTTGACGCACCGGCCCGCTACACCCAGGTGAGGTTTGAGTGCGACGACGAGGCCGTCGCGCCGACGGGGCTGGATGACATTGTTGTTGAGCGCTCAGATGGCATGTTTGACCTCCAGCAGGTCAAGTTCACCCCAGCCCCAAACGTGCATTTGCTCTGCTGGAATTGGATGCTTGAGAAAACCGGCAAGACGGCGCGATCAAGGTCGATGCTGCGCAAGTGGTTCGATGCCTTCAAGGCGCTAGCCCCGGCGCGTACTGGCGTGCTCTCGTTGACGACTAACCGCCGGCCGGACGCCGATATTGAAGCTTGCCTGGACGGCGGTAGGATCTCCTTCGCCAAGATCCCTGAGCCCCGGCGCTCTGAGGTCATTGCCGAACTTGGTGGTGAGAAAGACTGTGAGGAGTTCTTCAGCCAACTGAAAATTCTTCACAGCGACAAGGGGTTCGACACGCTGGAGCAAGAGGTTGATTCAAGACTTCGCAAGCACGGCACTCTTGAGGGTATTGCTACCCTCAAGAACGTTGCGTTGAACTGGGCAACGCGTAAGAACTTCCCGCCTCCGGACGGTTGGATCACGCTGGAGCAGGTCCGCACCATCCTGCGGTCGACACCGCCGGCACCTTTACCTGAGGACTTCGTTGTCCCCTTGGGTTACGAGGTGCCCGACGAGACATTTCATCGGGAGTTCGTCCGTGACGCCGTCGGTGCTACCGGGAGCGCGATCGTGCTCACGGGACCGCCAGGCCGTGGAAAGAGCACTTATCTGAGCGCGCTGTGCGACACGCTCGCCGAGCGGGATATTCCCACAGTCCGACACCACTACTTCCTCTCTACGACGGAGCGGGGGCGCGACCGGGTGAACAGCTACATGGTCGAGCAGTCGATCGAAGCACAGGTCAAACGGTTCCATCCTGATGTTCAGGCCCCAGCGGGCGACCTGCGCTCGCTCCTCGACGCGTGTGCTTCCCACTATAAGAAACTGGCCAAGCCATTCGTTCTGGTCCTGGACGGCCTAGACCACGTCTGGCGCATTAACGCTGAGGACAAGCGGCCGCTGGACGATGTGTTTTCCCAGGTAATCCCATGCCCGGACAACATGGTGTTGCTGGTTGGCACCCAACCTGTGGACGACGCCCAATTGCCGACGGACCTGCTTGCCTTCGCGCCCAAGGCCGAGTGGCGTACGCTACCGGCGATGTCTGAGAACGCAGTCCTGTCCTATTTACGTAAGGCGTTTCAGGAAGGCAGGCTTACCACCGACTTCGAGGGCAAGGATGGGGAGGAAGCGCAACTGCAAGAGACCGCAACCGCGCTTCGCACGAAGACTAATGGCCATCCTCTGCACGTCATCTATGCTGCCGCGGAGCTTGAGCATGCCGGTCGCAGCCTGTCGAAGTGGGATGTCGAGAAACTGAAGGGCGACTTGAGCAAGGATGCAAAGTTCTACTACGCATCGCTTTGGGAAGGCCTTCCTCCAAGTCTTAAGGACACGCTGCGGCTCGTATGTGCCTTCTCGTTCTTCTGGCCTAGGGCTGCATTCGGAGAGATCGCCGCGAAAGTCGGCGCGGCGGAGCCGGACGTCGCCAAAGTGGAGCATCTGCTTCACTCTTCGGCGGCTGGTTTGAAGGTTTTCCACGAGAGTTTGGCAGTCTTCGTGCGTGCAACCGCAGGCTACGCCGACCGTATCAACGAACTGATGCCTGCTGTTGCAAGCTGGTTGGAGAGCACTGCGCCCACCTCGCTACGCGTGAACTGGCTCTGGACGGTTCAGGCGAGGTTGGGTGACCCCAAGAATCTTATCGCGGGTCTCACCCGCGATTGGATCATGCTCCGCCTGGAAGAGGGATATCCAGAGCCGCTCTTTGATACGCTGCTGTCCGATGCTCTGGTCGCAGCGCTGGACACTAACGAGTTCGCTGAAGCCTTTCGCCTAGAGCACCTTAAAGCGCGAATGGTCGGTGGCAGTCAGTACCAGATGCAGAACGACGACATGGCCAGGCTGATCTCGTTCACGTTGATCCTGACCGAAGAGGAGGGGGTCGTGCGAGAGGCTGTGGCCTCTAGGCATGAGGCGGACATCTTGCGGCTTGCCGCGCTCGGATTGGCCCTGCGTGCTCGGGGCGACGAGATTGTGGCCGAAGCGTGTGGAGAAGAGGCGCTGCGACGGTTCAGAGGCCTGAGCCGGTTCTCCGACAGGTACTCGTCGAGCGCCGGCTCAGATGAGTTCCAGTTCCTCATCGACGCATTTGCGCGGCTTGGTGCCATCGGTGCAACCCCGACAGCGCTGGCCCAGCTAGTTTCCGAAAACGGGCCAGTCGTTTGGCTGCCGCGAGTCCAGATGCTTGTTGAAGAAGGCAATTTAGATGACTTGATGGCGGTCGCTGCTTCGCTCGCCTCTGGTGAAAGCAAGAACATCATCAGCGATGCGTGCGTCCGTGCGGCGGCGACCGCTGGAGTGAATATCGCGGAACGCGATGACTTCAACGAGCTTGAGCGAACCCCATTCGTCGCTGCCGTAGAAGCGGCTAGCACGCGGGCCTCCAAATCGTTGACAGCGCCTATCCCCATTAAGTGGCTCAAGGGCGACTACTACGAGCGCAAGGAAGATCTGGCGACACTCGCGCACCACTGGTTTTTCAGCGCCGTTCAACTGAGCCTGTGCATGGCTGCGGAAGGTCAAACTGCCTTTGAGTTCGTGCGGGCCCCCGTCTACGAAGACAGGAAGAACATCACCGACTTCCTCAACGCGCTCTCTGTGGCCGCGGCGAAGGTTGCGCATCATTGGTGGCGGGGAGAGTTCGTGGATTTCCATCAGCTGTTCGAGTTGCTCAAGACGGTTGAGTTCAGGCGTTTCAGGCAAAGCCATGACGCGAGCTCCGCGGCCGAAGACTTCAGGAGCGCGCTACATCGCATTGCCTGCGACATTCGTCTTGGGAGCATCCTACTAGACAACTTCGACGATGTGGTCCTGACCGAAGAAACCATGGAGGCGGCCGGGCAACAGGATTGGTTTGACAGCGCGTCCTTCCGCACCCAGTACGCGACCGGAACGTTGACGAGGATGAGCGACGATGCGGCGGCGGCGTTCGTCCAGTCCCAGCGTAGCCTGCTTGATGCAGAGATCCGCCAGGAAACCAGCGTACATCTTCAGACGCCGCTCCAGCTCTGCGCCATTGCGTTAGCCCATGAGTTGAGTACCAGTGCTCGCGAGTTGTGCAAGCAGACGTGGGAGCTGACAACCGGCTATGCGCATCGCAAGGACCCTACGCTGAACAACACGGTCGACGCCATCGGCTACCTGGTCGATTTCGCACCGAACGACGCCCGCCGGTTGCTCGGCCTTATCGCGCCGCAGGTCCACCACGTCCTGGACTACACCGATGGGAAGGGCACTAGACATGTTCTGGCGGCCGTCGATCGGCTGCTTGCGAAGCTGAAACCGTCAGCTTTGGTGACCAAGTACGAGGAGCATGTGCATGCAGGCGACTGGTCGCAGGCAGAAGACAGTCTGCGGGAATACGTGGAGCAGGGCGTCAGGGATGGTTGGCCTCTTGACGCGTTGATGCGAACCGGTCTGCATCCGGAGATCCATGACGCGCTGAATCGAATTGCTCGGGAGGGCAACTCCAGCGCTGTGGAGCGACTTCGCGTACTTCGGGAGCACGTTGGTTGGGACATCGGCCTGCTACAGCGAACGGAACGTCCTGGCAGCAATAGCGAGAGCAAACCGTACACGGGAGATGTCACGACCTTTGCACCCGAACAACTCGGCGACCTGCTCGACAGTCTATCGACCAGCTACAACGAGAAATTGAGGCTTCTTCGCGACTGGTATCAACATTGGGACAAGGCTGGGCAAGGAAAACGACTGCTCGCGGCACTCGACGGATTGCTTCTATCGGGAGAGGGCAGGCGCCAAGGCGTCTTGGAGCTGTCTGACTTGGCATTTCAGACAAGACGCAAGCTGAGTGGCGCGAAGGCGGCATGGAAGTACCTCGTCCAAGCGCACATCCATAACGGTGCCTGGGTCGGATTTGTGGAGAGAGAAGAGGCTACCTGCAGAAGGCTCGATCTCGCCGTCAAGCATTATCCACAACGCTGCGACGAATTCGTGGCTGCGACAACTTACGGCATGTTCGGCAACCCCGAACCGCCGCGTGTGGCGCCTACGGAGTTGATGGTCTACTTCTATGCACGACAAAAGCGGATCGCGGAGGCCGTGAAGTTCACCGAGACGATGGTCAACTGCGTCATTGAAGACACCCGAACCCTGCCACTGGAGCGGCCGCGCTGGGCGGCGGAATTGAACTCCTCAACGGGATTGGAGGCTTGATGGACGAACTTCGCATCCTCATTGCCCGGCTTGGTTGGCCGTCGACGTCTACAAGGTGGTGGACCATGCAGGAACTGGCCGCTCGTCTAAATGAGCCAGCTTCGAGGGCCGAAACCGAGTCCGCACTGCTCCAACTGCTGACTACGCGCAAGCTTGAGGCTGAAGTAATCGAGGTCCTGTGTATCTACTGGATGGCGGCACAAGCCTACGGCTACTCACCCACTCCTAAGCTGGCTGAGAGCATCCCGAGGTCATCCATCCTTTCGGACCTGCTACTGGAAAGCTTTAGTATGTTTGCCGAAGGCGACGATGAAGAACTGGAGGAGGTGTCCGAGGAGTTCGTGATCCCCCAAGACTTTGACGGCGTGCAAGGCTCAGATCTGCCCAGGATCTTTCGGACATCCATGGGCGAGCTCGAGAACCATACTGGGCTACCATTTGTCCGGCAGATGGCTTTTGAGTGGACGGCGAATCGGTCCGTCTACCCAGACGCCCCGTTCCAAGGAGACCCCTGGCACTTCTCGCGCCCCTTGGGCGATGGTTTTGTCGGACACCTCTCCTCGCGGACAGCCCTTCGCGCTATCTCTGCATACCTGCGCACGTTGGCGGTGGCTGAGGAGTTCTGGGGCATGCCAACGGATCGGGCGGAAGAAAGGGCACTCTTGGCATTGCCTGTCCATCCGACCTTAGCCTTGCTCAGGCCTCAGCGCCCGGTTTGGTTTCCTGCGACAAACGACTTCGAGGGCGATAACGAGGCGATCGAAACATCCTTGCGAGCTCTGGTTGGCAGAGTACAAACAGCACGGCCGGGTGACGAACTGATCGCATTCAGTTCACCAATCGTCATGTCGATGGTGCGGTGTGTGGAAATTTCGATTGTCCGATGGTCGCAAGCGGCGGGCAGCAGCATCGCCGATGTGGACTTGGCTGCACATCTGGAGAACTTCTGGGCCCACGGGCGGATGCTCCGCAGTGCTGCTCCCGAACCATTGAGCACGACGACCTTCTTGGCCGCCCCCCAACTTGGCGGACTAATGGAGGGACGGAGCAAGGCCTGGCCGCTAGCCGCGCCGCTTGATTTCGACCGTTTAGGCTATCTTCAGCACGACCTATATCCTGGGCGGCTCTTCCTTCCAACGCTACCAGGTTCCGACCAAGCCGAGCTGACCCCTCGTGACGGGCAGTTGGAGATCAAGGTGAACGAGCAGGTGGTAGCGGACTTTTGTTATTGGAATGCGGGCTGGGGAGTCGCGCGCCCGATGCAGTTCGGTGGTAACTGCGGTACCGCCCTCACTTCGCGAGGCACGGGGTACCGGAAAGGGATTTTCTTGACGGAAGGGGTGGTGCGATCGTTTTATCTTTGGCAGGTGAGAGCGCTGCACAGAGATAACACCTTTGACAGGTTCAGCGAAACGCTGAAGGTGGGTGCCATGTTTGTCTAGCTTGTCGCCATCGAAAAGAAAGGTAACCGTCCGGGCAACACACCTTCCGATTTAGACGATGGTGTCCACCTAAAATGAGTGTGCACCATGTCCTGGCTTTTCTGGGTTGGGTACCCGAGGCGGATACCGTAGTTCAGCACGTACGGATCTGAGCGGGGCAGGTAATTGTCATCCCTAACGTGACCAGCTTCCCTACCGAAGCCCCTGTATATGACTTGTAATCACCCGGCGACGTGCGGGGCAGTGTCATAGATAACTACGTGACACTTGGCCAAAGTTTCGTTTGAGGAGAAACTTTGTAAGCGTCCGGCAAACCCGCCTTCCGAACTCCAGCATTAAGGCCGATGGTGTCCGCGTATTTTTAAGCGGACGCGATCATCCTTATCGCCAGGATTTCCATGCGCCAAAGAAGCTCTGACCCAAAACCATTCAAGGCCCAGGTCGTTCAGGAATGCCTGCAACCCGGAGCCTCCGTTTCCAGTGTCGCCCTCATGCACGCAACTTCCTGTAAGACTGGAAGGGCAAGCTAGTCTGCGATGATTTTGGCGGTTACAAGGCCAGCTTCGAACTCGGCGTGACAGAAATCGGCTGCATGGCCCATGCGCGGCGCAAGTTTTTTGAGTTGCATGCGACCATCAAGAGCACGCTGGCTGAGCAGGCCCTGAGCTACATCCAGCCGCTGTACGAAATCGAAAGTGAAATTAAAGATCTGGAACCCGATCTACGCCGTTGAGTACGCCAGGAAAAGGCGGTGCCAGTGATGGATGCACTGCATGCTTGGATGGTTGCCCAGCGCGATATCGTGCACAACGGCTCTGTGATCGGCAAAGCTCTGGATTACAGCCTGAAACGCTGGACGGCGCTATCGCGCTACCTCGATGACGGGGCGGTACCCATTGATAATAATTGGTGTGAGAACCAGATCCGTCCGTGGGCACTGGGCCGAAAGAACTGGCTCTTTTCTGGATCGTTACGCAGTGGCAAACTCGAGGCTGCAATCATGAGCTTGATCCAGTCGGCCCGTAACAATGGGCATGATCCGTATGCCTATCTCAAAGATGTGCTGACGCGTCTGTCGATGCAGCGGGCCAGTGAGATTGCGGAGCTGCTACCGCATCGGTGGCGTCAGGCTTAGTCACGTAATATGGGTTGGCCGGACGCATATATGTTACCTAAGGAGTGGCGATGTTAGAACGGAAGCGATTGATTTCAGAGCTCGAAGCTTATTTCGGCGTGTTAGATTATATTGTCGCCAAAAGTGGTAGGCGTGGACGATACGATGCTCATGTGCACAGTGAAGACTTTGTAGCCTCCATTCTAAATGCCCTCTATGGATGGAAACTGAAAAATGTAAATAGTGAAGTGTCAAATATAGCGGGTATTGATCTCCTTGATAGCGAATGCAGAATCGGTGTTCAAGTCTCTTCAGATAAAACAAGCTGCAAGATTAATTCAACTATAAAAAAGCTTTTGAAAAGCTCGCTTAGGTCAAGTATTGATAAGCTCATAATTTTTTTGCTGCAGTCAAAGCAGAAAAGCTACACGATTAATGCTGATTGTCCAGGGATCAGCTTTTCTGAAGAAAATATCTGGGACTATGACACGGTATTGAATTTAGCTAGTAATAGCTCCACAGGACCAGAGCTTCTCGAAAGTGTTCATGCTGTTGTTGTCAAAAGCTTCGGGGACTGGCCAGGTAAGAATTGGATCTCGGAAACCTCTAAAGCAGCTTTTGGGGGGCGTGAAGCATATGCTGAATTAGCAAGTGCTGAGAGTAATCGATTGTTAGAGCGATCCTTCGGAGAAGGAGAGTCAATCAAAGCTAGAGTAATTCTTTTAATTGAGAAAAATGAAGCTGGTGAGGCGCGGCGGCTACTTGATGAATATGCAGCATCATACACGACGGTTGTGGCTCAACATTTCTATGATATCGCGAGTCTATACTCTTTGTTGAAGTCTGATAAGGCGGATATCTACTATTTACGTGCGATGAGTTTGGAGCCAAGGAGCGCCACTAAAGCAAATCTCTACGCTATAGGACTTATGCAGCAAGGCCAGTTTGTAAAGGCGGAATCAATATACAAAGAGTGGCTTAGAGAGCCAGAGTTGAGCGTGCGCGACCGTGCAGGCTTTTTAGGTAACTTAGGGTTTCTATGTAAAAATAATAGCCGCTATGAGCAATCAGTGGATTATTTCAAGCAGTCGATTTCGATTGCGCGCAATTCAAATGATTTGTTAGGTATGGTCAAGAACTTAAATGGCTTGGGTAGCTGCTACATAAATATGCAACAGTATGATGATGCTCGTGCTCACCTGTATGAAGCTCGTGATCTCCTAGATGAGGAGATGCTGATTTCTGAAGATGAGGCGACGCTCAAAATCTATCGGTCATTAAAAGCAAACCTGCTGACGAATTTGGGGATATTTTCCAAATACACAAATGAGCCTGAGAAAGCGCGTGATTTTTACAGGCAAGGCATCGATCTAGCGCGTTCTATGGGTGACTCTCAAGCTCTATATCGCAATTATGGGAATCTAGCTAACTCTTATCAAAATGAGAGCGATTATGGCCGTGCTCGTGAATTTGGTATGAAAGCATATGAGATAGCTGTTGAACTTGAAGATATACGCGGGCAATTAGCAGCGCTAACGAATCTTGGGTCTGTGGATAACGACGATAATAAATTTGACTCTGCTCAAAGTTATTTGGAGAAAGCTCTTCTTATCGAAGGTTGGAATTTTCCTAAGCTTAGAGCAAATATATTGGCTAACCTGGCATTGGCTTATAGAGCGCAGGGTGAGCGCGATAAAATGCAAAAGAGTTTTAATGCTGCGGAGCAACTTTATATTGAAATGAATCTCAAAGACTCATTGCATTGGCTGCATGTTACTTTCTCGAGTGACATTCGTGTCAGTTAACGGTCTTAGCTTTAGATCTGAGCCTGAAATTCACCATGGAAGCGTAAGGGAGAACTATGTCGAAAGAAGTTTTTATCAGTCATGCCGTTAAAGATAAGCAACTAGCAGATGCTCTTGTTGATTTGCTTCAGACAGGCTTTGGCGTTAACTCAGACCAAATCTTCTGTTCCTCTTTAGAAAGCCTAGGTATACCGAGCGGGGTGAGTTTTGTCGATCACATAAAAAATGAGATTCAATCTCCTAAGGCAGTTCTGGCTCTGATTACTCCGAATTATCTTGCGTCGCAGTTTTGCCTGTGCGAGTTGGGTGCTGCTTGGGCCATGTATCACCAGCTATTCCCGCTCTTAGTACAGCCGCTAACTTTCGAAGACGTCAAAGGTGTGCTTACCGGGGTGCAGCTCACGGAAATTAACAGCGCGATGTCCCTATCGGAGTTGCGAGATCAGTTCAACAAAGCATTGGGACTAAAAGGTGACAAGTCAGCACGCTGGGAGGTCAAGCGCAATGCGTTCCTTCTAAAGCTCCCGAAAATCCTTAAAAAACTACCAAAAGTTGATCAAGTTACAGCCATGGCTCATGCTAAAGTCGTGAGTGAGCTGGTCGACGTGAAGCAGTATATGGTAGATCAAGAAGCAGAGCTGGATAAGCTAAAAGCTCTGGTTGCCAAGCTTGAAAAGGCTAAGGACAAGAAGGAGGTGGCTGATATTAAGCGTATGTATTCCGGCGAAGCGGAAGTCCTTGAAGAGCTTGAAACTGAGGTGGGAATTCAGTTAGAAGAGCTCCCGAGGTGTGTTTCTTACGTAGCATGCAAGGAAATAGGTCTTGGACAAAGCGTAGTAATAAACAGCTTTAAAGACCCCGATTTGGCTGACGATCTGGAGAAGGCTGCTGGCCAGCAACTGATTCACATTGATGATCGAGGGGCTTGCTCGCTTAATGACTCACATCCGAAAATTAAGAAATTAATGAAGCCCTATCGCGCCTTGGGAAAATTTATCGAAGGTGCGTCTGAAGCTTTTTCCGAAGATTTTGAGATGGAACACCAAACTACCTTCTCACTCGGTAATAGTGAATATTGGTCTATCCGACTCGATCCTCGTCTTCAGAGAGTATCCTTCTAAGCTCCCCATTGCCAATCGGACGCACCGATATAGACTATGGCTAACCCCGACCATGGCTATTCGGTGTATCTGCTTCAGCTAGAATGCCCTCGCAGCACGAAGTATGGAATGCATAACAACATTTTTTAATGCGCTTTGGATTGATCAACGGTGCAATCGTACTCAAGCCGCTACATGAAGCTGACCCGGTCTAGTGCGGGGATAAAGTGATTGCGTTCGCTTTAAAACTCTGGGGAGTCTGCCACTGGGCTGAATTTACGCAAGGTGAGTTGGCTGGACGCTTACGAAATTTTGACAAATTGCGTCCTGCCAAAGAGAAAGCAAGGCTCTGGGGAATAGCTCATCCATCTAACTGCACCCAGTGTTAATCATCTGACTGACGTATAACCCGTTGTTGTTCTTCATATCTCCGGCGACATTCCTGCAAGCGATCTTCGGCTTCCTTCTCTGCGTTGCGTTGTTGAGTAGCAAGTGGAGGATAGAAAATCCACCTGTTCTTTACGTCTTCTTCATACGTCCACGTAATTCCGTAATAGAGAGCGAGTAGCAATATGACGATCACGCCCCAGGTTAGATGTGACTGGAGCTGTGTCATAATTGACGCAGTTTGATAGATACATCCAACGAAGTGGTCTGTCACAACCAAGCCTGTCAGGCCGACGAGCAGCGTTCTTGCATTGAATTTTTTGTTCTGCAGTTCTTTAACGTCTTGGTTGTGCTGAAGGTAGAGTTTTAACAGGAAATCATCTTTCTCCTCTAGCGCTAGTCTCTTTAAATCGTTGGGGGATACGCAATCTGGAGGCAACTGATGGTACTCAGAAGGACGCTGAGCGACGACGTTGAGGATATGGATAACGACTGGGATGATTAGGGAAACGAAGGACACGAATGCGAGCAATGTGCAAAGTATTTTGCCTGCATTGGCAAGTGCAGCTTCGGAATTAAACGAGGAATTGGCTAGTCCTTGGCCCGTTAAAAAAATCAATGCTGTGTCGGCAAAAAGCCCCACGTAGATTGCTTTTAAACACCAGCTAAAGTCCCAAACTTTCTCTAAAATCCCAGAGGCTATTCCCGAAGCTAGGGTTTTAGCGTCGTTACCGCTATGGTGCTCTGTTGTCATGCATTTCCCCGAAAAACTAGGTAAGCGTCTGCCGAATTAATCTAGCATATGCTAGAGATTAATTATGAAGGCTTCGCCGAGAGCTGTAGTCCAACCTTGAGAGCCAAGTATTCTACCAAGCGCTTCTTGCTGAAGGGGGGGCGCTCGCTCAAGCACGATTTCTATATGTCGCCGTCAAGGCGTTCGGTTCAATTTTTTCTGCGGAACCGTATTGAAAGCAACATTCGAAGTCAGCAGCTCTTAGGTCGATATTGGTTGTGATCATGGTTCTGTAGCGTCAATTCATAGTTTCGCCGGCGCCTCCTGAGGATGTTCTTCAATTACGCCCAGGAGGAAGGTCTTAGTACACCACAGTTTGGGCCCCCGAGGCTTTGATTTTCAGGATTGGGTTGAGTGGGTACCGCTAAGATTCTTCATGCGTCGATCAGCAACATTTAAATCTGAAGGCTACGATCCATCGTCCTCCCGTGTTGGAAATACCAGCACACTGTATTTCAGTGAGGCCTCAGGCAGAGCCTCAGGGAAATAGAAATGGCGGCCATCATGGAGGGTATACCGCAGCGAGGCCCCATCCTGGCTTCGTGCGATTTCCAACAGTATATCCATGTGCCAGTCACCGGTGCCGTTGAGCCACCCAGGTGACACCAGCTGTACCGACCTGACTTGGACTCCCGTATCCGTTAGCTCCAGAAGGGACGTTAGCGCTTGCAAGCCATCCACAAACACTACATCGTGGAGTTCTAGGCCGTCCTCGCATCTGACTATCGTTGTATGAAACCAAGGTGACATCAGGTGTTGTTGAATAAAATGCCAACCTTGGTGGCCAGGCTCCAGCATTGCTTGAGAGCCTTTCACTTCTGCCTGTTTATTGGTTATGAACATGGCGAACCCTCAGCGTGAACAGTATACATTGTAGTCATATACTGTTCGAAAGCGCCTTATCGTTCCTTTTGCAGGGCATGCAAAGTGGAATTGAAAAGTGCTTTCGGGACAGTTCTTCGGTGGCTTCGTGTGAAACAAGGCCGGACGTAGGAGGACTTTTCCACCCTAAGCAGTCGAACTTACATCAGCACATTGGAGCGAGGTTTGTACGCTCCGACTATCGAGAAACTCGACGACATTGCTGCTGTGCTCGGTACGCACCCCTTAACGTTGATGGTCGGTAGCTATGCCCTGAAGGACAATCGTAC
>NZ_JBYVYM010000032.1:0-80761 GCF_058148225.1 Pseudomonas sp. DF5 | reverse complement strand
TTGAAGGCGCCTTTTTTGTGTGTCGAATATGACCGATGCAGTTCCGTGGCGAGGGAGCTTGCTCCCGTTCGACTGCGCAGCAGTCGCCATCAATCTTGGGGCTGCTTCGCAGCCCAGCGGGAGTAAGCTCCCTCGCCACAAAAGCTGATCACATGTTGCTTAGAACTTGTAACCCAGACCGACCATGTAGATGAACGGATCGACGTCCACGTTCACCCGTGCGCGGGTGCCCGGGGCCACGGAATTGTTCTCGACGGTGGCACGGGTGTCGATGTCGATGTAGCGCACTTGGGCGTTGATCATCACCTTGTCGGTGAGCATGTAGTCGGCACCGACTTCCCACGCCAGGCCCCAGGAGTTTGTCGCCTTGAAGTTGCTGAAACCATTGGCGCTGGCTTGGCTGCCGACGTGCTCGTCGTAGATCCAGGTGTAGTTGATACCGCCGCCAACATACGGCTGGAATGCGGACTTGGCGTCCAGCGGGTAGTAGACCAGGCTCAGGGTCGGCGGCAGGTGTTTCAGGGTGCCGAGTTTGCCATTGGCGGCGCCGAGGGCGGTGTCTTTGAGCTTCACCTCATGCTCGAACGGCGAAGCCGCGAGCAGTTCGATCGCCAGGTTGTTGCTGATCATGTAGGCGAAGTTCAGGCCCAGTTGAGTGTCGCTGCTCATGGTGGCCTTGCCACCCAGATCGGCGCCCTTCAGCGGGCCTTGATCGACCTTGACGCTGGAGCTGTCGGCTTCCGGGTTGACGGTGATCGCACCGGCCCGAACGATGAAGTCGCCGGCGGTGTGGGCATGGGCGAGCGGGGCTGCGAGCGCGAGGGCAAGCAGCGAAGCGCTGAGCAGAGACTTGTGCATGGGGGCTCCAAAGGACGTTAAAAATGTTCGATGTCCAATGGTAGGGATCCAACTGATACGGTCTTTTGACTCAGCTCAACGAAACAGTGATGGCCCAGATTTTTGCGGAACCTTCGAGGGCCTCTTCGCGGGCAAGCCTCGCTCCTACAGGTTCAACATTGCCTTGTAGGAGCGAGGCTTGCCCGCGAAGGCGTCCTTTCATTCAACACCGAACTACCGGTGTTCACTCCGGCAGTTCATACACATAAATCTTCTGCGCCTCCATCTGATACCCGGCATCCGCCAATTCGCTGGTGGACGCCTTGACCTGCAACGCACCTTCGACCCAGTACGGCTGATACAGCTCATCGAGCTTCACGCCGACTTCGCTTTTGACATGCACGATCTGGTTCGACGGCGGAGGCGGTACGTGGATGCAGGCGCCGAAATACGGCACCAGCAGAAACTCCGTGGTGCGGCCTTCTTCACTGACCTCCAGCGGGACGATGTATCCCGGCAAGCGAATGTTCTGGCCATCGAGACTTTTCACCACTGGCGCGTTCGGCATGTCCTGTTTGGCGGCCGGGGCCGACTCCGCGGACAACGCGTCGCTCATCTTCGACAGGTCGTGCAGCGGCGTCATGTTCGGCACTTCCGGCGGGGCATCCGGCGGGATCATTTCCGACCAGGTCAGGTCTTTCGGCTCGGCCGCCCACAGCGGCAGAGCAACCAGCATCAACAGCGCAAGCAGAGCGCGGGGCATGTTCAATGTCCTCACAGTCGGATCGACAGGCCATCGGCCAAGGATTGGCGATAGGCGCGCCAGGCCGGCACGCTGCCCATCAGCAGCGCGGCGATCAGGATGCCACCGAGCAGCGTCCATTCATATTCGCTTGGCCAAGCCAGCGGCAGGTACAAACCGTAATTCGACTGCACGTAACCCTGCGCCACGGCGATGCCGACATACAGCAGCGCCACGCCGACAATCACTCCCGACAGCGCCAGGGCAAACGCTTCCAGCACCAGTAAAGTCGCGATATGCCATGGCCGCGCGCCCACCGAACGCAGAATCGCCATCTCCCGGCGTCGCTCGTTGAGGCTGGTGAGAATCGCCGTGAGCATGCCGATCAACCCCGTCAGCACCACGAACAGCGAGACGACGAACAAGGCTTTTTCCGCCGTGCTCATCAAACTCCACAGCTCCTGCAACGCCACACCCGGCAGGATCGCCAGCATCGGTTCTCCACGGAATTCGTTGATTTCACGTTGCAGCGCGAAGGTCGAAATCTTGTTGTTAAGGCCGAGCATGAACGCGGTGATCGCTTGCGGCGTCAGGTCCATGTTGCGCGCCTGATCGGCACTGACCCGACCGTTACCTCGCGCCGGTACACCGTTGTGCCAGTCGATGTGGATCGCTTCCATGCCGCCGAGGCTGATGTGCAGCGTGCGGTCCACCGGGGTGCCGGTGCGTTTGAGGATGCCGACCACGGTGAACGGCTTGTCGTCGTGCTTGACCAGGCTGATCGCCGCCACGCCATGGGCCAGCACCAGTTTGTCGCCGAGTTTGTAGTGCAGCGCATCGGCCACTTCGGCACCGAGCACCACTTCGAACGGATCGCTGGCGAAGGCACGGCCGTCGGCCAGTTCCAGATGCTGTTGATGGCCGTACTGGTAATGCTCGAAGTACGCCTCGGTGGTGCCCATCACCCGATAACCACGATGGGAATCGCCGAGGGACATCGGGATCGCCCACTTCACTTTCGGGTTGTTGGCGAACTGCTCGAAGCTGTCCCAGCGGATGTTGTTGGTGGCGTTGCCGATACGGAATACCGAATACAGCAGCAGGTTCACCGAGCCGGAACGCGCGCCGACGATCAGGTCGGTGCCGCTGATGGTGCTGGCGAAACTGGCCTTGGCTTCGGTGCGCACTCGTTCTACCGCCAGCAACAGACAGACCGACAGGGCGATGGCGAACGCGGTGAGGATCGCGGTGAAGCGACGGTTAGCCAGGCTGGCCATGGCAAGACGAAACAAATACATCTCAAACCTCGGACGGGGTGGCGGCGCGATTGAGATCGGCCAGCGACAGGTGGCGATCGAACAGCGGCGCGAGGCTCTGATCGTGGCTGACGAACAACAGGCTCGAGCCGGCTTCGCGGCATTCGGCGAACAGCAGGCGAATGAAGTTTTCGCGGGCGTCGTAATCCAGTGCCGAGGTCGGTTCGTCGGCGATCACCAATTCCGGCTGACCGATCAACGCACGCGCGGCAGCGACCCGTTGCTGCTGGCCGATGGACAGCGAATCGGCGCGGCGGCCCAGCATGTTTTCGTCCTTCAGGCCCAGATGGGCGAGCAGGGTGGCAGCGGCCTGATCGACGCTGCCGTGGCGCTGTTTCGCCCGCTCGGCGCGCAGTTTCGAGAAGTGACAGGGCAGTTCGACGTTCTCCCGCACCGACAGAAACGGCAGCAAGTTGAATTGCTGGAAGATGTAGCCGGTGTGATCGACCCGGAAGTGGTCGCGAGCCCCGGCAGACAGTTCGGTCAATTCCTGGCCGAGCAGCCGGATGCTGCCGCGATCAGGCTTTTGCACACCGCCAAGCAGGCCGAGCAGAGTGGTCTTGCCGCTGCCGCTGGGGCCTTTGAGGAACAGGGTTTCACCTGGCTCCAGGCGAAACGCCGGGATGTCCAGCAGCGGCGGGTGACCGGGCCAGCTGAAGCCCAGGTCGGACAATTCGATGAGTGCTTGGGTCATGGCGCCGATTTCATGAGGTTTGTCTCGACTTCACATTCAACATTACCCCCTGTAGGAGCGAGGCTTGCCCGCGAAGAGGCCAGTAGATCCAACAGAGATGTTGACTGACAGATCGCTTTCGCGGGCAAGACTCGCTCCTACAGGATTGGTGTCGGATCAGAATTTCAGGGCGGCCGCCTTGGCCGTCACCTCAACCCCTTGCTGCCCGCTCGGGCTGATCAGTTGTACCTGAATCTTCTGGGTAGCCGGGAACGTGTTGAAGACAGTCGCCAGATCCAGGGTCTTCAGCGCGCCCGGGGCCGAGCAGCTGAATTGGTAACGGGCGTGGATTTCGCTGTGGTCATGTTGATGCTCGTGACCGTCCTTGGCTTCTTCATGCTCATCGTCGGCATCCGGTTTGTCACCGAACAACGGGCTTTCCAGTTCCTGGGTCGCGACCACGCAACCGGCGACTTTCGGCAGGTTGAACAGCGTCAGCGGTTTTTCCAGTTGGGCACGGACCGCGGCGACTTTGGCCTTGTCGGCGTCGGTGGTGGCAGCGTGTTCGAAGCCGACCAGGTTCATTGCCGGGCTTTCCAGTTCCAGCTCCAGAGTCTGGCCGTCCAGCGCCGCATTCAAACGACCGACGCCGTGTTCATGGGCGCCGAGGCTGCCGTGCTCATGGTCGACAGCCGCGTGGGCGACAGCCAGCGGCAACAAGGCAAACGGCAAAGCGAGCAGCAGACGGCGCATGGCGGGTCTCCGAAAAGTAAAGTGAAGAGTTTGTTATGTAATCTTATAACGAAAGTGCCGAGAGTTTGACCGTCTGCTTGGCGTTGCGCAAGACCCATGGGAGCATGCGAGTCATGTGTGGGCAGGAGCAGGCTTATGTTGCGAATACGCGGAAGCATCGGCGACTGGCCGGTGGATTTGACCCTGGAACTGGATGAGGGCGACTGGGCGCAGCTCGGTGCGCAGTTGCAGGCAGCCAAACCCGAGGCGAGTGTGACACCGGCCAAACCGGTGAATCAGGACGAGGCGCTGTGGCAGATCGCTAAAGAACTGCTGCGCAAGGCCGGGCAATTGAGCGGGCCGGATTTGCTGGAACAACTGGAAGGGTTGACCGGCAGCGCAGCGGCGGGCAAGCGCTTGTTGGTGCGCTTGCGCCACTGCGCAGAGGTCAAAGTGGTGAGCGGCGGGGATACGCCGCTCTACAGCTGGATCGAGTAAGCCGCAAAAAAGAGCTTAATAGAGCGCGGCAAACAGCTTGCGACGGTACGTGGTCACCAACGGGTGATCGTTGCCCAGCAGTTCGAACACTTGCAGCAAGGTCTTGTGTGGCAAGCCTTCGCTGTAGCTGCGATTGCGGATGAACAGTTTCAGCAACGCATCCAGCGCCGCGTCGTATTGCTGACGGGCCAGTTGCTGGATCGCCAACTGATAGACCGCCTCATCGTCCTGCGGGTTTTTCGCCAGGCGTGTTTTCAGGTCTGCCGCATCCGGCAAATCCCTGGCCTGGCCGAGAAACTGGATCTGCGCCTTGGCGCCGGCCAGCGCGGCCTTGTGCTCATCGGTCTTGACCGCGTCGAGTACGGTTTGCGCTTCACTCAGTTCGCCGCGCTCGGTGAGGCAGCGGGCGTAGAGGATCAGTGCTTTGGCATTGGTGTTGTCTTCAGTCAGCAAGACTTTGAGCGTGGCTTCGGCGTCGGCGAAACGGCCTTCATCGAACAGCGCCTGAGCCTGTTCAAACGGGTCGGCGGCGGCTGGAGGCGGCATTTGCACATGGGGTTCGAGCATCGTGCGCACAGCGGATTCCGGTTGCGCACCGGCAAAACCGTCCACCGGCTGACCGTCCTTGAACAGCACCACGGTCGGCAGGCTGCGAATGCCGAAACGCGCGACAATGTCCTGCTCGATGTCGCAGTTGACCTTGGCCAGCAGCAACTCACCCTGATAGCTCTCGGCGATGGTTTGCAGCATCGGCATCAAGGCCTTGCACGGCGCACACCATTCGGCCCAGAAATCCACCAGTACCGGTTTGTGGAAAGAGTTCTCGATCACCGACTGGTCGAAATCGGCAGTCGTGGCGTCGAAGATGTACGGCGTTTCCTGACTCATGGGGGATCTCGTAAAAGCGTGGATGAGGCCACTATAAGGCTTGGTGGGGGGCGGCTGAAAGCGGGGTGATCATTGAGTGATGTGCTGCCAGGCAGGACGTCTTCGCGGGCAAGCCTCGCTCCTACAGGTCCGCGCTGATTTCGAAATCGCCACCCAACCCTGTAGGAGCGAGGCTTGCCCGCGAAGCTTTTTGCTAACCGCGCCGCGCGTGGTAAAGGCTCACATGCCGAAACTCTTCGGGTTCGGCCAGGTCCGGCAAGGTCATCGCCTGCAGCATCTCGATGCGCTGATACAGCGGATGGCGAAAATCCCGCACCCGTGAATCCGCCACCAACGCTTCCCGGCCACGGCTGAGAAACGCGTCGAGTAACGGCAGATTTTCCCGGTCGTACAGCACGTCGGCCACCAGAATCAGATCAAATCGATCCGCTTCGGCGAAAAAATCCGTCGAGTAGCGCAGCTGCACATCATTGAGTTCGGCGTTCGCCCGACACGCGGCAATCGCCAGCGGGTCCAGGTCACAGGCCACCACTTCCAGCGCCCCGGCCTTCACGGCCGCAATCGCAGCCACGCCGGAACCGGCGCCGAAATCCAGCACCCGTTTGCCTACGACCCAGTGCGGGTGTTCGGCGAGATAGCGGGCCACGGCCAGCCCACTGGCCCAGCAGAAACTCCAGTACGGCGGCTCGTGGAGAATCCGCCGGGTTTCTTCGGGGCTGAAAGCGCGGTCCATGTTGTCGCCGTCGATCAGCCAGAGTTTCAGCTCGGTGCCCGGCAATTCACAGGCTACAAGCTGTGCGTCACCGAGCAGTTCACCCAACGCCTGTTGCAGGTCGAGCGGTGCAATCATGGCGCTTTGACGAATTGCAACTGACCCAGGGCCTGGGTCGTTGGCTGGGTGATGAGTTGCGCCGGCAGATGCAGAATCAACTGCCCGGACTGGCTGGCGCGGCCGCGCAGTTCAACGCGAGCGCCAACCGGGAAGGATTCAGGGTTGAAACGCAGGCGAAACGGCAACACCTGATTAGTGCCGATCAGGTTGGCGCTGGCAAGTAATTGTTGCGGGCGGTCCTTGTCGTCGATCACCAGCAGCGCCAGTTCGACTTCGGCGTCGGCCGGCACGCCCATCAGGGTGCCGCTGATTTCACGTTGGTAAGCCGGCAGCGGACCGAGCTCGGCAGATGCCTTGGCTTTCTTCTGCGCCTGTTGCGGCGCCGGGCCGGGCGTCGGTGGCTGGGGCTTGGGTGCATCGCTGCTACAGGCCACCAGCAGGCTGAAAAGACTGAGCAAAACGAGCGGGCGTAACGACATTGGCGGCTCCAGCAAGGTGAAAACATTATAGCCCGTCTGTATACCGCAAACCCTATGGCTTGTCTTGCCACGGGGATGCGCTACCATGGCCCTCCCATTTTTTGTTGCCTGCCACCATGCACTGTCCCTTCTGCGGTGCCAACGACACCAAGGTCATCGACTCGCGTCTGGTCGCCGAGGGCGAACAGGTGCGCCGCCGGCGTGAATGCCTGGCCTGCGGCGAACGCTTCACGACGTTCGAAACCGCTGAACTGGTGTTGCCGCGCCTGATCAAAACCGACGGCAGTCGCCAGCCGTTCGACGAAGAAAAACTTCGTGCCGGCATGCAGCGGGCGCTGGAGAAGCGCCCGGTGAGTGTCGAGCGCCTGGAATCGTCGCTGGTGCACATCAAACACAAGCTGCGCGCCACCGGCGAACGCGAGGTCAAATCCCTCGTGGTCGGCGAACTGGTGATGGCCGAGCTGAAAAAGCTTGATGAAGTCGCCTATATCCGCTTCGCTTCGGTGTATCGACGCTTCCAGGACCTCAACGAGTTCCGCGAAGAGATCGATCGCCTCGCCCGTGAACCGGTGAAAGAATGACCACCTCCCCGGAACAAGCCATCCTCGACGCCCATTACATGGCCCGTGCCCTGGAACTGGCGCGCAAAGGTCATTACACGACGCACCCCAACCCGCGGGTTGGCTGCGTGGTGGTGCGCGACGGGCAGATTGTCGGCGAAGGCTGGCATGTGCGCGCCGGCGAGCCCCATGCCGAAGTCCATGCCTTGCGTGCCGCCGGTGACAAGGCGCGAGGCGCCACGGCTTATGTGACCCTGGAGCCGTGCAGCCACCACGGCCGCACGCCGCCCTGCGCCGATGCGCTGGTGAATGCCGGTGTGGCGCGCGTCGTTGCGGCGATGCAGGACCCGAACCCGGAAGTTGCCGGTCGCGGTCTGCAACGTCTGGCCCAGGCGGGAATCGCCACCGAAAGCGGCGTGCTGGAAGGTGAGGCGCGCAAGCTCAATGAAGGCTTCCTCAAGCGCATGGAACACGGCTTGCCGTTCGTGCGGGTCAAGTTGGCCATGAGCCTCGACGGTCGCACAGCGATGGAAAGCGGCGAGAGCCAATGGATTACCGGCCCGGCGGCGCGCTCGGCGGTACAACGGCTGCGCGCGCAGGCCAGCGTGGTGCTGACCGGCGCCGACACGGTGCTGGCGGACAATGCCCGCTTGACCGTGCGTGCCGATGAATTGGGCCTCGATCCCGAACAAACCGCCTTGGCCATGAGCCGTCCGCCACTGCGCGTGCTGATCGACGGTCGCCTGCGGGTGCCGTTGGACGCGCCGTTCTTCAAGGCCGGTCCGGCATTGGTCGCGACGTGCATGGCGATCGAAGAGCAATACGCCAACGGTCCGGAATGCCTGATCGTGGCGGGCGATGATGGCCAGGTCGACCTGCGCAAGTTGCTGGTTGAATTGGCTGCGCGTGACGTCAACGAGGTACTGGTTGAAGCCGGGCCGCGTCTGGCCGGGGCGTTTGCTCAGCAAGGGTTGGTGGACGAGTTCCAGATTTTCATTGCCGGCAAGTTTCTCGGCTCCACGGCGCGACCGTTGCTGGACTGGCCGCTGGCGCAGATGAAAGATGCGCCTGAGCTCAAAATTACCGAAATCCGCGCGGTTGGCGATGACTGGCGAGTCATTGCCATACCTGTCCCAACGGTCAGCGTATAATTCCCGGCTGCAGCCCAGAAGGCCCTGTTCTCGAGGAGGACTCCATGTTTACCGGCATCATCGAATCCATCGGCAGTATTCGTGCATTGACCCCAAAAGGCGGAGATGTGCGGGTTTACGTAGAAACCGGCAAGCTCGACCTGAGCGACGTCAAACTGGGCGACAGCATTGCTGTCAACGGCGTGTGCCTGACGGCGGTTGAACTGCCAGGCAATGGCTTTGCGGCGGACGTCAGTCGCGAAACCCTCGACTGCACCGCCATGAATGACCTCAAAAGCGGCAGCCCGGTCAACCTGGAAAAAGCCCTGACCCCGACCACTCGCCTGGGTGGGCACTTGGTCAGCGGTCACGTCGACGGTGTCGGCGAAGTGGTTTCGCGCAGCGACAATGCCCGCGCCGTGGAATTTCGCATCCGCGCGCCGAAAGAACTGGCCAAGTACATCGCCCATAAAGGCTCGATCACCGTCGACGGCACCAGTCTGACGGTGAACGCGGTCGATGGCGCCGAGTTCCTGCTGACGATCATTCCGCACACCCTGAGCGAAACCATCATGGCTGCTTACAAGCCAGGTCGCCGGGTGAATCTGGAAGTCGATCTGCTGGCACGTTATCTGGAGCGCCTGTTGCTGGGCGACAAGGCTGCTGAGCCAACTGCCGGCAGCACCATTACTGAAAGCTTTCTGGCCCAAAACGGCTACCTCAAATCCTGACTCAAGGGGGTGCCTTGTGGCGCTCAATAGCATCGAAGAACTGGTTGAAGACATCCGCCAAGGCAAGATGGTCATCCTCATGGATGACGAAGACCGCGAGAACGAAGGCGACCTGATCATGGCCGCCGAGTGCTGCAAGGCCGAGCACATCAACTTCATGGCCAAGCACGCCCGTGGCCTGATCTGCATGCCGATGAGCCGCGAGCGCTGCGAACTGCTCAAGCTGCCATTGATGGCGCCACGCAACGGTTCCGGCTTCGGCACCAAATTCACCGTGTCCATCGAAGCCGCCGAAGGCGTGACCACCGGTATCTCCGCGGCCGACCGTGCGCGTACCGTACAAGCCGCTGCCGCCAAAGACGCCAAGGCTGAAGACATCGTCAGCCCCGGCCACATCTTCCCGCTGATGGCCCAGGCTGGCGGCACCCTGGCCCGCGCCGGCCATACCGAAGCGGCCTGCGACCTGGCGCGCATGGCCGGTTTCGAGCCGAGCGGTGTGATCTGCGAAGTGATGAACGATGACGGCACCATGTCCCGTCGCGCCGAACTCGAAGCGTTTGCCGCCGAGCACAACATCAAGATCGGCACCATTGCCGACCTGATCCACTACCGGATGATCCACGAACGTACCGTTCAGCGGATTGCCGAGCAGCCGCTGGACAGTGAACTGGGCCAGTTCAACCTGGTGACCTATCGTGATTCGGTGGAAGGCGACGTGCACATGGCCCTGACCCTGGGCAACGTGTGCGCCGAAGAACCGACCCTGGTTCGGGTGCACAACATGGACCCGCTGCGTGACCTGCTGATGGTCAAGCAACCGGGCCGCTGGAGCCTGCGGGCCGCCATGGCCGCGGTTGCCGAGGCTGGCAGCGGTGTGGTGCTGTTGCTCGGTCACCCGCTCGATGGCGACGTGTTGCTGGCGCATATCCGCGAAACCGCGGATCACAGCGCAGTGAAAAAACCGACCACCTACAGCATCGTCGGTGCCGGCTCGCAGATCCTTCGGGACCTGGGCGTGCGCAAAATGCGCCTGATGAGTGCGCCGATGAAATTTAATGCGATATCCGGTTTCGATCTGGAAGTTGTAGAATACGTGCCCTCCGAATAATGACCGGTTGTTTCCAGTCCTTGATTCGCGGCTAACACATCACTGAGGGACGCGTAGAAAACGCGTCCCGGCTCTTTAAGAGATCTAACGAATGACCCTGAAGACCATCGAAGGTACCTTCATCGCCCCTAAAGGCCGCTACGCTCTGGTAGTGGGCCGTTTCAACAGCTTCGTGGTTGAAAGCCTGGTCAGCGGTGCAGTTGATGCCCTGGTTCGCCATGGCGTGAGCGAAAGCGACATCACCATCATCCGTGCGCCTGGCGCCTTCGAAATCCCGCTGGTTGCGCAGAAAGTCGCTCAGAAGGGCGAGTTCGCGGCAATCATCGCCCTGGGCGCGGTCATTCGTGGCGGTACTCCGCACTTCGAATACGTGGCTGGCGAGTGCACCAAGGGCCTGGCCCAGGTGTCCATGGAGTTTGGCGTACCGGTTGCTTTCGGCGTACTGACCGTTGATTCCATCGAACAAGCCATCGAACGTTCCGGCACCAAGGCCGGTAACAAAGGTGCTGAAGCTGCCCTGTCCGCTCTGGAAATGGTCAGCCTGCTGGCGCAGTTGGAGGCCAAGTGATTAGCGACGATAGCGATCGTTTCAACCCGCGCGATCCAAAGCCTGCGGATGCCGGCAAGCCATCGAAAAGCGCCAAGCGTCGCGAAGCCCGTCAGCTCGCGACCCAGGCGCTGTACCAATGGCATATGGCCAAGCAGTCGCTGAACGAGATCGAAGCGCAGTTCCGGGTCGATAACGATTTCACCGATGTCGATGGCGCGTACTTCCGCGAAATCCTGCACGGGGTTCCGCAGTTCAAGACCGAGATCGACACCGCGCTCAAGCCTTGCCTGGACTTGACCATCGAAGAGCTGGACCCGGTTGAACTGGCGGTTCTGCGCCTGTCCACCTGGGAACTGCTCAAGCGTGTCGACGTGCCATACCGCGTTGTGATCAACGAAGGTATCGAACTGGCCAAGGTCTTCGGTTCCACCGACGGCCACAAGTTCGTCAACGGTGTGCTCGACAAGCTGGCCCCGCGTCTGCGTGAAGCCGAAGTGAAGGCGTTCAAGCGCTGATCGGCGCTTGAACTGCCATTGCCATGGGTGAGTTTGAGCTGATCCGCAACTTCTTCGCCGCCGCGCCTTGTGCGCAAGGCGGTGAAGGCGTTGCCCTCGGGATCGGCGACGACTGCGCCTTGCTGGCGGTTCCTCCCGGGGAGCAGTTGGCAATCTCCACCGATACGCTGGTGGCCGGTGTGCATTTCGCCGACCCCTGCGATCCGTTTCTGCTCGGCCAGCGCTCGCTGGCCGTGGCCGTCAGTGACCTGGCCGCCATGGGCGCCACCCCCGTTGCCTTTACCCTTGCCTTGACCTTGCCGACCGGGACTTCCGATTGGCTGGAAGCGTTCGCCCGTGGTTTGAACCTCATGGCGCAGAATTGCCGTGTGGCACTGGTGGGCGGCGATACCACTCGTGGGCCGTTGAGCCTGACCATGACCGTGTTCGGCCGGGTGCCGACCGGTCTGGCGCTGACCCGCAGCGGCGCACGGCCGGATGATTTGCTCTGTGTGGGCGGTGATCTGGGTAACGGCGCGGGCGCATTGCCGCTGGTGCTCGGCCAGCGGACTGCGGACGCGGCCATCGCCGATCCATTGCTGGCCCACTACTGGTCGCCGCAACCGCAACTGGCGTTGGGCCAGGCCTTGCGTGGCAAGGCTACCGCTGCGCTGGACATCTCCGACGGGCTGCTCGCCGACTGCGGGCATATAGCTCTGGCGTCGAAAGTCGGGATTCAGGTAGAGCGCAGTAAACTGCCATTGTCGAAGGCGCTTCTGGCTTTCCTCGGTCAAACCGGTGCTGAGCAAGCAGCCCTGAGTGGCGGTGATGATTACGTGCTGGCCTTCACTTTGCCGCCCGCCGAATTGCCATCGTTGCTGGCTGACGGCTGGCCGATCCATGTGCTCGGGCAGGTGGTTGCAGGGCAGGGCGTTACATTGCTGGATGCCGACGGACACGACATCACCCCGCCAATCCGGGGTTATCAACATTTTCGGGAGACACCGTGACAGATCATCCCAAACAGGTTCCGGCGGAGTTCGTACCGCCGTCGGTCTGGCGCAATCCGTGGCATTTCCTGGCGTTCGGCTTCGGCTCGGGCACCCTGCCAAAAGCGCCGGGCACCTGGGGTTCGTTGGTGGCGCTGCCCTTTATTCCGTTGTGGCAGATGCTGCCTGACTGGGGCTACTGGCTGATGCTCGGCATCACCATGTTGTTCGGCTTCTGGCTGTGCGGCAAGGTCGCCGACGATTTGCGCGTGCATGACCATGAAGGCATCGTCTGGGACGAAATGGTCGGGATGTGGATCACCCTGTGGCTGGTGCCGCAAGGTTGGTATTGGTTGCTGGCGGGGTTCCTGATGTTCCGCTTCTTCGACATCCTCAAGCCGTGGCCGATTCGCTGGATCGACCGGCATGTGCACGGTGGCGTCGGCATCATGCTCGACGACGTGCTGGCCGGGGTGTTTGCGTGGTTGGCGATGCAAGGGCTGGTGTGGTTCTTCGCCTGAAGAATGCAGCCGAGGATAAAAGATGGTTCGCTGGTTGATGGTGATGGTTTTCGCGACGTTTTGCTCGTTCGCCCAGGCGGGGGATGCGCCGACGACGCCGTCCGTGATTCATCTGGCCAGCGAAGCGTGGGAAGACTTTACCGCCGCCGATGGCCATGGTTTGGGCTGGGACGTGTTGCGCGAAGTGTTCGAGCCGGCAGGCGTTAAGCTGGATATTCGAATCGAGCCGTATACGCGTGCCGCGGGCCTGGCACAGCGTGGCGAAGTGGACGCGTGTGTCGGTGCCTATCGGGGGGAAGTCAGTGACGTGCTCTATCCGCGCTGGAGTTTCGATACCGATCCGATCTATGCGCTGGGCCTGGCCACCAATCCGGCGCCGACCGCGCAAACCCTGGGTAATTATCGATTGGCCTGGCTGCGTGGCTACAAGTACCAGGCTTACCTGCCCAACGTGCAGCGCTATAACGAAGTCGCACGGCGTACCGGGATTCTGTCGATGCTGATCCACAACCACGTCGACTACTACATTGACGCGCTGGACGAGGTTAACTCCATCGTCAGCCGAGCCAAGGATCCGTCGCAATTTCGCCGTACGCATATCGCAGATCTGCCGCTTTACCTGTGCTTCGCCGATACTCCTCGGGCACGGCAATTGATGGCATTGTTCGATCAGCGCATGGAATTGCTAGTAAAGAACGGCCGGCTGAAACCGATTTTCGAACGCTGGAAGCAACCTTATCCGTTCAAGGCGCCCTGAACGCAAGATGTGTGACAGGCGAGTTCGATATCAAACTTTTTGATCGTTATGGCCGATAATTCAGCCTAAGCGTCTGCAGGAACGTGCTGTTACAATGCCGCCTCTGCGAATCTTCAGTACTTATAGATCAGGAGCACACCGGTGCCTGTCGTTTTTGTCGCCGCTTCCAAGCTGCCAACGCCTTTTGCGCAATTCACCATGCACGGCTTTCTCGATGAAGAGAACGGGCGTGAGCACGTGGTGCTGAGCCTGGGTGAGATCGCCGACGGTGCTCCGGTACTCGGTCGGTTGCACTCCGAATGCCTGACCGGCGATGCCTTGTTCAGCCAGCGTTGCGACTGTGGTTCGCAACTCGAGGCGGCGTTGCAGGCGATCGCCCGTGAAGGCCGTGGCGTATTGCTCTACTTGCGTCAGGAAGGCCGTGGCATTGGCCTGCTGAACAAGATCCGTGCTTATGAATTGCAGGACGGTGGTGCTGACACCGTTGAAGCCAACGAGCGTCTGGGTTTCGCCGCCGATCAGCGCGACTACGCCATGTGCCTGCCAATGCTGGAGCACCTGGGCGTGAAGTCCCTGCGTCTGATGACCAACAACCCACGCAAGGTCAAAGCCTTGACCGACATGGGCATCGTGGTTGCCGAGCGCGTGCCGTTGCACACCGGGCACAACCCGCACAACAAACTCTACCTGGCCACCAAGGCCAGCAAGCTCGACCACATGATGGGCAACGAGCATCAGGGCGAGGTTGACCGGGCGTGACCCGCGGTCAGGTACGGCGGCGACTGGCCGTCAACTGGTGGCAATACCTGGCGTTGGCTTTGCTGCCGCTGTTCGTGATCAATGGCTTGTTTGGCCAAGGCGAGGCGATTCTGCCGGTGCTGGCCATGCCGTTTTTCATCGCCGGTGTGGCGTCGATGTTTGTCAGCCTGAAGTTCTTTGGTGGCTACAAACATGCGCTGATCGCGACCCAAAAAGCCCTCGATACCCCTGAAGAACCCGCCGCCTGGATCGCCCTGGCCGCGAAACGCCGCGCCGCGTTTCTGGTCGCTGGCCTGCCCGCCTGGATTGGCGCACTGGCAGTTTTCGTTGGTCTGGAAGCCGTGCCGCTGATGCTGCTGGCGTTATCGACTGCGGTGCTGTTTTACCTCTACCGTATCCCGCGTCAACTCGGCTGATGCGCAATGTCTGGCTGGCAGTCCTGTTGCTGGCCATCGGTGGTCCGGCGGCTGCGGCCGAGCGGGTTGTCAGCCTGGCACCGTCGCTTTCCGAAATCGTTATTGAACTGAACTCGGCTGACCTGCTGGTCGGTGTGCTGGATGCCGGTGAGCGTCCGGCCGAGCTCAGAGACATTCCTTCAGTGGGCCGCTACGGTCAGTTGGACATGGAGCGATTGCTCAGCCTCAAACCCGATTTAGTGCTGCTCTGGCCTGACAGCGTGGGGCCGGCTCAGCGTGAACAGCTCAAGCGGCTGAACATCCCCATCCATGTCGCCGAACCGCATAACCTCGAACAACTCACTGCGCAGATCGAAGCGATAGCCACGCAACTAGGGCGAGCGGAGCGGGGCGTCGCATTGGCCGAAAACCTGCGTTCGCGACTCGACTCCCTGCGCCAGCGCTATCGAAGGGACGAGCCGCTGCGGGTGTTTTATCAAGTCTGGGACCGGCCGCTGTACACCGTGGGCGGCGGCCAGATCATCAGCGATGCACTGCAGGTGTGCGGGGCACGCAATGTGTTTGCCGACCTGTCACAGCCTGCGCCACAGGTCAGTGTGGAAGCGGTGTTGCAGCGCAATCCCGAAGTGATTCTGGCCAGCGATCAGGCGCAGCTCGAGGCGTGGAAGGCTTGGCCCCAGGTGACAGCGGTGGCGCAGGGGCAATTGCTGCTGGTGACGGATAAAGGCCTGGAACGGCCGAGTGGGCAGATGATTGAAGCGACGGCCAAATTGTGCCAGTTGATTGCGCCTGACCGCTAAGACCGAGGCGCCTGCTTCGCGCGCGAGCCCGCACACACCTTTGATCTGTGTCTTGCACAAAATGTATGCATGGATGCGATCAACTGTGGGAACGAGCTTGCCCGCGAAGAGGCCGGCCCAAACGCCGCAAACCCAGGCTTAGAGCTCCGGTGTCCAGGTCACCCCGAACATCCACGCCCGACCTTCCTCGCGATACCCGTACTGACTACCGTCATGGCTGTACAACGCCCGGCTGTAACCCTTGTCCAGCAGGTTGTCGACCTTCAATTCCAGCTTGATCTCGCGATTCAGCGCCCAACTGCTACGCAATCCCAACAACCCATAGCCGCCCAACGGCTGCTGGTTGTTCTCGTCGTCATAACTGCTGCTAACCGCTTGCCAACTGGCGCCGAGACCCAATCGATCGAACTGCCGATCGAGGTCCAGGCTCAAGGTCCGCCGTGCCCGGCGGGCCAGAGTGTGGCCGCTGTCGCGATCCCTTGGGTCAATGAACGCCACGCCCAGGTTGCTCTGCCAGCCGAACAGTTCTTGTTTCAAGGCCGCTTCAAAACCGTTGATCCGCGCCGAAGCGACGTTTGCCGGGCGGTTGTTGCTGCCGAAAATAATCGCGTCTTGCAGATCGGTGCGATACAGCGAGGCTTCCAGGCGAGTGCTCTGCGTCACTTGGCTGCGCCATTGCAGTTCATAACTTTTCGAGGTTTCGGGTTTCAGGTCAGGGTTGCTGAAGTCCGGGTAGTACAGGTCATTGAAGGTCGGCGCGCGGAAGCCTTCGCTGTAGGTCAGCAGCACATCGTTGTCCGGGTTCAAGGGCAGGGTGAACGTACCGCTCCAGCTGTTCTGGCCGCCGAACTGCTGGTTCTGGTCGCGGCGCAGGCCCAATTCGGTGGAGAAACTGTCCGCCTGATAGCGATGCTGGATAAATGCGGCGCGGTTCCAACGGCTGTCTTCCTCGAACGCTGTGCTGCTGTTGATCTGGTCTTCGTACCAGTCGCCACCGAGGATCAGGCTGTTGCGTTCGTTCAGGGTCAGGTCGTTCTGCCAGTTCACCGAATCGCGGTAAGTGTTGAACACGCTGCGCTCGTCGCTGAGCTTGTCGAGCGTCGTCTCGCGGTTTTCACTGTGGCCGAACTCGATGCGGGTTTTCCACCGGTCATTGATTCGCGCGTCGACGTAACTGCTGACGCTGCTCACCGTGAACTCGCTGTAGGGCTGTTGCTGGACCGACTCGAACGTGTTCATGTCGAAGCGGCCGAACGGATTGTCGAACGCGCTTTTACCCTGGTTATCCAGCACATTGGCGCCGATTTCGATGTCATCGTTGAGCGCATGGCTCAGGCTTAAGCTGACCGACCGATTGCGGTATTCGTCGTGATCGCCATCACTGGGATAAGACTCGTGGGTGCGATTGCTGCCCGCCGTTTCATCAAGGCTGGCGCCGAGATTGAAACGCGTCTGCCCGTCGCCGCCGGACAATCCGAGGCTGCGCTCCCAAGTCTGGTTGCTGCCAAAACCCATGTGCAGGCGTGGTTGCAGGCCTTGTTCGGCGCCACGGCGGGTAAAGATCTGGATCACCCCGCCAATCGCATCGCTGCCGTAAATCACTGAGCGTGAACCGCGTAGCACTTCCACGCGTTCGACCTGTTCGATGTTGATGTGCTGCAGGTTGCTGTCGCCGGAGGTCGAATTGCCGATGCGCTGGCCGTCGACCAGCACCAGGCTCTGCGCCGACTTGGTGCCTCGAATGTAGACCCCTGGCAGGCTGCCGCGCCCACCGGTTTGCCCGACTTGCACGCCCGGTACGCGGCGCAGCAGGTCAGTGACGCTGCCGGGTTGCAGACGGTCGATGTCTTCGCGGGTGAACACTGTGTTGGCGGCGCTGCTGTCGTTGCGCGCTTCGACCTGACGGTTGGCGCTGATCAATACGTCCGGCAGTTTCAGAGCCTGGTCGCGTTCGAAGGTGTCAGCCAGAAGCTGGCTGGCCGGCAGAAGCGTCAGCGTCAGGGCGAGGCGGGGGAGTTTCATCTGCATTCCGTTGGCGCTTTAAAGCGAACACATTCTTGAAGGTTGCACAAAACCAATGTGGGAGCGGGCTTACTCGCGAATGCGGTATGTCAGTCATATTGATGTCGACTGATACACCGCATTCGCGGGCAAGCCCGCTCCCACAGGGTTTTGCATATGTCTGAAGTTTAGAGGCTCAGCAGGCGCAGACGCTGACGCACCGCTTCTTCGATCCCGGCTTCATCCAGCCCGCATTCGGCGAGCATTTGCGCAGGCTTGGCGTGTTCGACGTAGGTGTCCGGCAAGCCCAGGTGCAGCACCGACTTGAGGATGTTTTCACGGGCGAGGAATTCGCTGACCGCGCCGCCGGCGCCGCCCATGATCGCGTTCTCTTCGACGGTCACCAGCAACTCGTGACTGCCGGCGATTTCGCGAACCAGTGCTTCGTCGAGCGGTTTGACGAAACGCATGTCGACGACCGTCGCATCCAGCTTCTCGGCGACTTTCAGTGCCTCGGCCAGTTGCACGCCGAACACCAGCAGGGCGACTGTGCTGCCCTGGCGACGAACCACGCCCTTGCCGATTTCAATCGGTTCGAGGTCTTTCGCGATCGGTGCATTCGGGCCGGTGCCACGCGGGTAACGCACCGCTGCCGGGCCGTTGTACAGGTGGCCGGTGCTGAGCATTTTGCGCAGTTCGTTTTCGTCGCTCGGGGTCATCACCAGCATGCCAGGGATGCAGCGCAGGAACGACAGGTCGAAGCTGCCTGCGTGTGTCGGGCCGTCTTCGCCCACCAGACCGGCGCGGTCGATGGCGAACAGCACGTCGAGGTTTTGCACCGCGACGTCATGAATCAGCTGGTCGTAGCCGCGTTGCAGGAACGTCGAATAGATCGCCACCACCGGTTTGGCGCCTTCACAGGCCATGCCGGCTGCCAGGGTCACGGCGTGTTGCTCGGCAATCGCCACGTCGAAATAGCGCGTCGGGAAGCGTTCACTGAAGGCCACCAGATCGGAGCCTTCCTTCATCGCCGGGGTGATCCCGACCAGACGCGGATCAGCCGCCGCCATGTCGCACAGCCACTCACCGAAAACACCGGAATATTTCGGCCCGCTGGCTTTTTTCGGCGCGGCGGCCGGAGCGTCCAGCGGTTCGAGTTTGGTGATGGCGTGATAACCGATCGGGTCGACTTCCGCCGGGGCGAAGCCTTTGCCTTTCTTGGTGACCACGTGCAGGAATTGCGGGCCTTTCAGATCGCGCATGTTGCGCAGGGTGGCGATCAGGGTCGGCAGGTCGTGGCCATCGATCGGGCCGATGTAGTTCCAGCCCAGCTCTTCGAACAGCGTGCCAGGGACCAGCATACCTTTGGCGTATTCTTCGGTGCGACGGGCGATTTCCCAGGCGCCGGGCAGGCGCGACAGGACCTTTTTGCTGCCTTCGCGCATGCTCGCGTAAGTGCGGCTGGAAAGGATTTTCGCCAGATAGTTCGACAACCCGCCGACGTTGCGCGAGATCGACATGTCGTTGTCGTTGAGGATCACCAGCATGTTGGCGTCCACTTCCGGCGCGTGGTTCAGCGCCTCGAAGGCCATGCCAGCGGTCAGTGCACCGTCGCCGATCACCGCGATCGCCTTGCGATCACTGTGTTGCAGACGGGCGGCAATCGCCATGCCCAGCGCTGCGCTGATCGAGGTGCTGGAGTGGCCGACGCCAAAGGTGTCGTACTCGCTCTCGGAACGACGCGGGAAGGCGGCGATGCCATCCTTCTGGCGCAGGGTGCTCATGCGCGCGCGACGACCGGTGAGGATTTTGTGCGGATAGGCCTGATGACCCACGTCCCACACCAGCCGGTCGTCCGGGGTGTCGAAGACGTAATGCAACGCGATGGTCAGCTCGATCACGCCCAGGCCGGCACCGAAATGCCCACCGGTCTGGCCGACCGTGTAGAGCAATTCCAGGCGCAACTCATCAGCCAGGGTTTCCAGCTCGGCTTCGCCTAACCGGCGCAGGCCGTCCGGCGTGTTGGCACGGTCGAGCAGGGGCGTGGTCGGGCGCTTACGGGGAATCTCATGAAACGTCGTGGGCATCAGGCGAATCGTTATAGGTATAAAAGATGCGGCAGTTTACCTGATGCATCGCCCCCTGCCCACGCGTTGGTCTTTTTTGGCGGATACGCTGTCAGTTGCGGCGGTCAACGATGTACCGGGCCAGATCGCGCAAGGGCTCTGCTGCCGCGTCAAACGGTCGCAGCGCGTGCAGGGCCTGGTCGCGCAGTTCCAGAGCATAGGCCTTGGCCGCGTCGAGACCGAGCAGTGCCGGGTAGGTCGGCTTGTCCCGGGCGATGTCGGCGCCCTGGCGTTTACCGAGGGTGGCGGTGTCACTTTCGACGTCGAGAATGTCGTCCTGGACCTGAAATGCCAGGCCGATGGCTTGTGCATAACTTTGCAGCGACTTCAGTTCGTCCTTCTCGGCATGACCGCTGGCCAGGGCGCCGAGTTTGACGCTGACTTCGATCAACGCGCCGGTCTTGTGCCGATGCATGTACTCAAGGGCTTTTTGATCGAGCTTCAGACCCACCGAGCCAAGATCGATGGCTTGCCCGCCGACCATGCCCGCCGGACCTGCCGCCAGCGCCAGGGCGCTGACCATCTGCAGACGGGTTTCGGCGTCTGACGCACTCAGGCGCGGGTCGAGCAGGGCGCTGAAGGCCAGGCTCTGCAAACCGTCGCCGGCGAGAATTGCGCAGGCTTCGTCGAATTTCTTGTGGGTGGTCGGCTGGCCGCGACGCAGGTCGTCATCGTCCATGGCCGGCAAATCGTCGTGCACCAGCGAATAGGCATGGATCAGCTCAACCGCGCAGGCTGCGCCGTTGGCTTGCTCGGCCTTGCCGCCCAGCGCTTCACACGCGGCGTAGGCCAGCAGCGGACGTACACGCTTGCCGCCATTCATCACGCTGTAGCGCATGGCCTCATAGAGGCGGGCGAGCTCAGGGCTCGGCGGGTTGAACAGGGTTTCCAGTGCTGCATTGACGCGGGCCTGGCTGGCTGCCGAATACGCTGCAATCATTCTGGCTGATCCGCGTCGAAGGGTTCCTCGGCCAACTCGCCATCACGCTCGAGCAGCACTTGAACCTTCTGTTCGGCCTGGGCCAGCGCCGCCTGGCAATCACGGGTCAGCCCGATGCCCTGCTCGAAAGCGGTCAGCGAGTCTTCCAGCGACAATTCACCGTTCTCCAGACGCTCTACCAGCGTTTGCAGGTCAGCGAGGGATTGTTCGAAATCCAGTGCAGCTTTTTTGCGGGCCATGGCGGCTATTTCCGGTTGACGTTAAACCGGCGCGACACTAGCAGACATGGGGGGTATGGGCAAATGAGCTGGGCCATTTGGAGCAGCAGTTCCGGGGTGACAACACACCTTGTGGCGAGGAGGCTTGCTCCCGTTCGGCTGCGCAGCAGTTGCGAACCTCTGGACGCGGTAGGCCTGAATAAACGCGATGTATGGTTTTGGGGCCGCTTCGCTACCCAGCGGGAGCAAGCTCCCTCGCCACAGATGTATGTCGTCTATATAGGTTGTGTGGATTATTCGGCTCACTTTATGAGCCGAATGGGATCGCTATTCGGCTCACGTCCAACAAATGCCGTGATTCCCACCGCAAATATAGATGTATCCGATTGTTAAAAAACTTCCGAATGGCTAATCTTCGCGGCTTCTACGACCCTATATTCAGGGTCATTCTGACGAAACGCAGTTTTTTCGATCTGTAACGCGCCGAGGATCTGGCGCAGGGTTTCGTTATGCATGGCAGGAGGCGTCACATGCGTTGGGTTCTTTCACTGCTGATCACGCTGGTCTGCGCTCAAGTAGCGCGGGCCGAGCCCACGGCCGAGCTATCGGAACCGGTGGGCGGCTGGCGCTATCACGGCTTGCTGGACCGCAGTGAAAACCCTCGCGTCGCCTATCCCACACCGCCCATCGACCGGGGCGTGCAGCGCAATCGCACAATGATCGAAGGCCAGCTCAAGGCCCTTGGCACGCTCCGTCCGCCCCACAGCCTGGCGGTCAACGGCAATCCCCTGAATCTGTACACCGACGACCAAGGGCGTTTTGCCCGCCCGTATGCGTTCGGCGCCGGTTCCAACAGCGTCGAAGTGCGCAGTTCCGAGGGCAAGTCGCTCAAGCGCGTTCAATTCTATGAAGCCAACAACCTGCGCACCCCGGCGCGGATTCGCGTGGTGCTGGGCTGGGACGATCCCAAGGCCGAACTCGACCTGCACATCATTACCCCCGACGGCCAGCACGCGTTCTGGGCCAGTCCGGCGATGAGCAACGGCGGTGGGCTGGACCCGGACGGTGTCGATGGCCCTGGCCCTGAAATGTTCACCATGACTGCGCCGATGCACGGCACCTATCTGGTTTACGTGAACTATTGGGGCAACTACGGCAGCGGCGGCTATAACTTCGATGAGAACAGCAACCAGAACGAGGTGATCACCTCGCAAATCAATCTGGTGCTCAATGAAAACACCGTCGACGAAAAACGCGAGACGTTCATCGTGCCCTTGCGGGCGATCGGCGACCTGCTGCTGGTCAAGACTTTCAACTATTAAACATCCCGCACCTCGGTTGAATTCAGCCTTGTGAAAATGAGCGTGAACATGAGTGATAACACTGTTTCCCCGGCCGCCGACGCACCCGCTGCCAAACCTCCTCGCCGCTGGCCAGCGCTAGTGATCGGGCTGTGCCTGGCGGCAGGCGTAGCGGGCGGGTTAGGCTGGTTCCTGCACAAACCCAAGGCTCCGCCTGCGCAGTTGGCCAGCGACAAACTGGGCATGAGCCGCCCGGACGGTCTGCTCGAAACCCATTCCCTGAGCCAGTTGCCCAAGGATCTGCTGGCCGTGCCGTTCCTCAAGGAAACCCTGACCGAAGATTTCGTCTTCTATTACGAAGCCCATGCCGATCGCCTCGGTTTGATCGGCAGCCTGCGGCGGATCATTTACGAGCATGACCTGAAGCTGCAGGACAGCCTGATCGAGCAGCTCTTCGACCAACCGGCGGATGTGGCGCTGTGGCGTGGGGCTGATGGGCGTCTCAAGGATTTCCTGTTGGTGATGGATCGCGGCGGTCTGGCCAAGGTGCTGGAGCCGTTGGCGAAAGTGGCGCTGGATGATTCGCAGCTGAGCAAGCTCGGCGAAGTGAAAGTCGGTGCCGACGCCGTCACCCTCTATCAGCTCAACTACAACGCCAGCAAGGCGTTGGTGTTCGCTTCCCATGGCGACAAATTGGTGGTGCTGTCCAATCCGGCCAAACTCTACGACCCGGATAACGGGGCTTTGGAGGAAACCAGCGGCGTTTCGACCAAGGCGATCGCCGCCTTGCTCAACGGCGACAAACTGTTCCCTGAAGCCTTCGGCCTGCCGCCGCGTGCGCCCGAGGTAAAACAACGCCTCTCGGTCAACTCCAGCGTGTTGGCCATGGGTTATCAGCGCTTCATCCCGAACTTTGCCGGCCTGCGTTTCGACATGGACGACAAGGGCTGGCACAGCTTCCTCGCCATGGACGAACTGGACAACCAACCGGACTTCGACTTCAAACCGATCTGGCAAGCCATGCCGATGGGCGCCAGCGCTTGCGTAGCCTTGCCACTGGCCGCCGAACAACAGAAACCGCTGCTGGTGAAACTCGGCGCCGAAGAATCCGTGGCCCAGGCCCTGACTGAACACATGGCCGGTGCCGCCGGCCTGTGCTGGTATGCCGACTCGCGGCTGTACACGCCGCTGCTGGTGGCCAGCCTGAATGACGATGACAGCGCCAAACTTGATGGTGACTTGGGCAACCTGTTCGGCTCGATGGTCGGTGCCTACGAAGGCAATGTTGCCGAGCACGCATTCCCGGTGGTCGAAAAACAGGACGGTAAAACCCATCAGTGGCAGCGCCAGGTCAGCTCCAACTTCGGCCCCTACAAAGCCAAGGATGCCGAGCAGCCAGACGCGATCACCGGCAAAGCTTTCATGCGCGTAAGTCTCGCGCGCCACGGTTCGACGCTGTTGTTCTCCCTCGACGACAAACTCGTCGACAAAGCGCTGGGCACTCTCGACAAACGCTTCCCGCCGCTGGCTGATGTGCTGCCGAAAGACCTGCTGATGCCGATCTATTTCGGCCCCGATTCCATGGCGCAACTGATGCAACAGGAAACCCTGGACAGCCTGCCGCAGGACATGGAACCGGTGTTCTACAACGCCGCGCAAACCTACCTGATTCCGAAACTGCGCACCCTCGGTGGCTATGGCAAATACGCCCTGACCCTGCCCAAAGGCAGCGAGCCCGACGGCCACTGGCAATGGCTGCCGCTGGAATGGAAAGCCCTGTGACCGCACTCATCCGAGGCCTTGGCTTGCTGGCGTTGCTGCTGGGGACTCGCACATTCGCCAGCGAAACCGCCGCGCTCGATCCGCAGCAATCCCAGGTATTCCGCGCCTGGTTCGTGCGCATCGCCCAGGAACAATTGACCCAAGGCCCGAGTCCGCGCTGGTATCAGCAGGACTGCGCCGGGTTGGTGCGGTTTGCCGCCAATGAAGCGCTGAAAGTCCACGACGACAAATGGCTGCGCAGCAATGGCCTGTCCAACCGCTACCTGCCGCCGGAGCTGCAACTGAGTGAAGCCCAACGCGGCCTCGCCCAGCAATGGCAGCAGGGCGGCGGCAAGGTCGGGCCTTACGTCAACGCGATCAAATTGATTCAGTTCAACAGTCATCTGGTCGGCCGCGATCTGGCCCAGGCCCGGCCCGGCGATTTGATGTTTTTCGATCAGGGCGACGACCAGCACCTGATGATCTGGATGGGCCGCTTCATTGCCTATCACACCGGCACCACTACCCCCACCGACAACGGCATGCGCTCCGCAAGCCTGCAGCAACTCATGACATGGAAGGACACCCGATGGATACCCGACGCAGCCAACCCCAACTTCATCGGCGTCTATCGACTGAACTTTCTCTCCCAATGATCGGTGCCCGCATGCTGCGCATTTGCTCAAAACTGCCTCTTTTGCTTGCGTTGGTTCTGCCTCTGTCGGCAGTCAACGCCGAAGACACCGTCGAGCCGAGCGGCTATACGCCGGTGGCCGGTGAAAGCTTTTTCCTGTTGGCCGACAGCAGTTTCGCCAGCGACGAACAGGCGGTGGTACGCCTCGAAGCGCCGGGTCGTGACTATCGCCGGTTCCGCATGGAGCCTTACGGCGGTGCGGACATTCGGGTGTATCGCATCGACAAGCCGCTGGATTTCCTCAAGCGCCAGAAGAACCTGCACCGTGTGGTCAGCGACGGCCAGTTCAAGGGCGAAGGCCTGTCGAACACCCTCGCGTATCTGTGGGACAACTGGTACCGCAAATCCCGTCGGGTGATGCAGCGGGCGTTTTCCTACGAGTCGCGTAAACAAGTCACCGAGGAAGTGCCGGAACTGAAGATGGGCACCGCCATCGCCGCGCCAACGCCCTACGACGCACAGCCACAATTCGCGTTGATTCCGGGTCTGCCGGTGGTCAGCCAATTCCGTTATCCGCTGTGGCAAGCCAAACCGATCCAGCCGCCTGAAGGCGTGAAACTGGTTGGTTCTTCCAGTGAGTTCGTCAGCGTCTCGCCGGGCAACGTTTATATCCCGCTGGGCAACCTGAAACCGGGCCTGTATCTGGTGGAAGCGCTGATCGGCAAGTACCGCGCAACCACTATGGTGTTCGTCTCCAACACCGTGGCCGTGAGCAAGATTGCCGGTGATGAATTGCTGGTGTGGGCTGCGCGCAAACACGAAGGCAGTTCGGTGCCAAAAGTGAATGTGCTATGGACCGACGGCCTGGGCGTGATGAGCAGTGGCGCGACCGATGCCGATGGTTTGCTGCGCCTGAAACACGTCAGCCCGGAGCGTTCGTTCGTGATCGGCGAGGACGAAGAGGGCGGGGTGTTCGTCTCCGAGAACTTCTACTACGACAGCGAAATCTACGACACCAAACTCTATGCGTTTACCGATCGGCCGCTGTACCGGCCGGGTGATTGGGTGTCGTTGAAAATCGTCGGTCGCGAGTTCAAGAATGCCCGGGATTCCGTGGCACCGACCGCTGCCGACGTCAACGTCACCGTACTCGATGCCACCGGCACAGCGCTGCAATCGTTGGCGCTGAAGCTCGATTCCAAGGCCGGCACCCAGGGCCGTTTCCAGTTGCCGGACAATGCGGTGGCAGGTGGTTATGAGCTGCGTTTCAGCTACAAGGATCAGGCCTACAGCAGTGCCTTCCGCGTGGCTGAGTACATCAAGCCGCACTTCGAGATTTCCCTGAACCTGGCCAAGCAGGATTACCGCACCGGCGAACCGGTCAAGGGCAGTCTGGTGTTGTTGTACCCGGACGGTAAACCAGTGGCCGACGCCAAGGTGAGCCTGAGCCTGCGCGCCCAACAACTGTCGATGGTCGATAACGAACTGCAATACCTGGGGCAATTCCCGGTGGAGCTGACCAGCGCCGAACTGACCACCGACGCCAAGGGCAACGCGACGCTTGACCTGCCCGCCGCCGAGAAACCGAGCCGCTACATGCTCACCGTATTCGCCAGTGATGGCGCGGCGTACCGGGTCAAGACCACCAAGGAAATCCTCATCGACCGTGGTGCCGCCAGTTTCCGCCTGAGCGCGCCGCAACGGTTCAGCGCGGCGGGCGACAAGGTTGCCTTCAGCTATGCCAACGAAGGTGGCAGCGAGCAGAGCAAAGCGGTTAACCCGAGCAGCTACAGCTGGGTGCGACTCGAAGATCAGACCACTGGCGAAGGAAAACTCGCCGCCAAGGACAAAGGCTTCAGCCTGGCCTTCGACCGTCCGGGTACTTACAACCTGACGTTGAAAGATGATCATGGCCGCGTGCTTGGCGCGACCGGTCATTCGGTCACGGGTGATGGCGTCAAAGCCGTGCCCGGCACCGTGGAAATCGTCCTCGACAAACCCGAGTACAAGGCCGGTGACGAAGCCCTCGCGTTGATCACTTTCCCCGAGCCGGTCAGCGATGCGTTGTTGTCGCTCGAGCGCGACAAGGTCGAGGCCACGGCGTTGCTGTCCAAGGGCGCCGACTGGCTGAAGATGGAAAAACTCAGCGACACCCAATACCGCGCGCGCATCGCAGTGAAGGATAACTTCGCGCCGAACCTGACGTTCTCCGTGCTCTATACCAAGGGCGGTCAGTACAGCTTCCAGAACGCCGGTATCAAGGTGGTCGCGCCACAGATCGATGTGGCGATCACTACCGACAAAGAGGCGTATCAGCCCGGCGATACCGTGTCCGTGGACCTCACCACCCAGTTCGCCGGCAAGCCGATTCCGGCTCACCTGACGGTCAGCGTGGTCGACGAAATGATCTACGCGCTGCAGCCGGAAGTGGCGCCGACCATCGACCAGTTCTTCTACCACCCGCGCCGCAACAACGTGCGCACCAGCGCCAGTTTGTCGTTCATCAGCTACGACGTGGCACTGCCGGGCAGCCCGGGCGCGCCGGGTAAAGCCAACCGCAGCGAGCGTGGGGTGAAAGTGTTGGAGCGGCCGCGTCGTGAAGACGTCGACACCGCCGCGTGGCAGCCGGAATTGATCACCGACGCCAACGGCAAGACCCGCTTCACCTTCAAGATGCCGGACTCCTTGACCCGCTGGCGCATCACCGCCCGCGCCATCGCCGATGACGGTCAGGTCGGGCAGAAGAAGCAATTCGTGCGCTCGGAAAAACCGCTGTACCTGAAGTGGAGCGGCCCGACCAAATTCCGTAACGGCGACAAACCGGATCTTGGCGTATTCGCTTTCAGTCAGGCCGAGAAACCGGTCAAGGCTGAGCTGGTGATTCATTACGCGGGTGCCGAGCAACGTGTGCCGGTCACACTGAACAACGGCGTCAACTACGTCCCATTGCCGGCATTCACATTGGCCAATGGCGATTGGACCGCCGAGCTGGTGCAGGATGGCAAAACCGCTGACGCCTTGGCCGTACGCCTGACCGCGACTGGCGAAGGCTGGCAGGTGACCCAGAGCCAAAGCCTGGACGCGCTCAGCGGCGACACGCCGTTGACCTTGCCGACGGACGCCACGGATATTCGCCTGCGTCTGGATGACAGCCCGCAAGCAGTGTTCCGCTCGGCCCTCGATGATCTGCTGAGCTATCCGTATGGCGGCGTCGAACAAACCGCCAGCCGTCTGCTGCCGCTGAGCATCGCCTATCCAACGCTGTCGTCGAACCCGCAGATCCGTGATCGCTTGCGTTTGATCATGCAGAACAGCCGCCTGCGTCTGGTGCAAATGGCCGGGCCGTCGGCGTGCTTCACTTGGTGGGGCTTTGACGGCGAGCCGGATGCATTCCTCACCGCTTACGCCTATTACGCCGACTGGCACGCCAGCAAAGTGCTGGAACTGAGCCTGCCGCCGGAGCACTGGCAGCGGGTGTTGGAGGTCTACGCGAAACAGGCGCAGAACACGCCGCTGTTGCAGCGGGCGTTGATTCTGTCGTTTGCCAAACAGATGCAATTGCCTGTGAACACGCTGCTCAGCGGTTTGATCGACGACCTGGTGAAAGCCGGCGAAGGCAATGCCGCGAGCGTGATGGACGATGGCGCAGAGAGCCTGATCATGAACGATCCGGATTCGGCCTTGGGGCTGGCCAGTGCTCGGGTGTTGACCGCGTCTTTGGCGCGTCAGGCCAAGGTCAATCTGCCGCCGGCGTTCAGTCGTCAAGTGGATGCTGCGCAACAGCAAGTGGCCGCCAGCGCTCAACCGTTTGTCGAAGCCCTGAACCTGTCACTGCAAGCTTTCGATCAGGCTCATGCGCAAGCGTTGTTGCAACGCCTGTTGCCACAGCAATCGACCCTGGAACGCGCGTTGGCGCTGACCTGGTTGCAACGCAGCATCGAGCAGGCCTCTCCGACCATCGCATTGGCACCGGGTGAGGGCTGGAAGAAACGCTACAGTGATACCGGTGAGATGTATTGGACGTGGCAGGGCTCTTCGCCAGTGCCGGCGGCATTGTCGCTGAGCGGAACGCAAGAGCGCCCGCTACGCGCCATGTTGAGCTTCCAGACCAAACAACCGGCAATCGATCCGATGGCGGTGACCATCACCCGTCGCCTGTCGCGTCTGGTGCCGGGTGATGAAGCGTTCGAATTCAAACTCGAAGCGGTCGGCACCAAGCCGTTATCCAGCGACAGCCTGTACCTGGACGAAGTGATCATCACCAGCAAAGCCGCGAAACCGCTGCGCTACGGCATGCTCGAAGTGCCGCTGCCACCGGGTGCGGACGTCGAGCGCACCACGTGGGGCATCAAGCTGATGGGCAAGGCCGGCACCGAGCCGACCGCGCTGGAGAAAGCCCGTTTCGAGCCGGGGCAAATGGCCTATGCGGTGCCAGTGGATGCGCTGAGCGGTGAGTTGCGCCTGCGTCATCTGGTGCGCTTCTCGCAAAAAGGCCAGTTCAACCTGCCGCCGGTGCGCTTCACGCAGGTCTACGCGCCACAGCATCAGGCTCAGGAACAGAAAACGGCGCTCGGTCAGGTCACGGTCAACTGACATGACCCGGCGTCTGGTCTGGTGGTTGCTGTGTTTGATCCCTGCGCTGGCGACAGCGCAGGACGAGCCGCTGCGCCTGGGTTTCAAGGGTGAGCTGCTTGCGTTGAGCCAGACTCAGGTGATCTCGCGTGAGCCATTGCCTGATGATTTGCAGACGCCGTTGGGCAGCTTGTGGAAGCTGTTTGTCTACGGTTGGCTGGTGGACACCGGCGCGCGCGAGCCCGCTTATGAATGTCGCGGGCAATCGAAGGAAGAAGTTTATTGCTGCACGGCGGGCGGCACGATCGGGCGTGATCAGGCGTTGGTGAAGTCTTGCGGCTTGTACTTTGAGCCTGCGCGCCTGGGCATTGCCGGCGCACAGTGGCGCGAGTATTGGCAGGCCAGACAAGCGCCGAAATGGTTGCTGGATTTGCCGTCGTTGCAACCGCAGACCCGGGTTCCGGTGGCGGAGTTGTTGAAGGTGTTGGCCGTGCTGCCGGCGCAGGATCAGGCGCGAAGGGTGTTGCTCGATGTGGTGCTCAATGCCGCGGATGGCAATGTCGTGGGTGAACTCGGTGGTCGGTTGCGGGTGAAAACCTGGAGCTGGCTGGGGGATCAGGATCCTTCGTCGCGCCAAGGCGGATTCGCGGGCTGGACGGTAGACGGCACGCCGATCTGGGCCGGTGGGCGCGGCACCAGCCAAATGGTGTTGCGCCATTATGGTCAGTCGCTGGCGACGGTGCTGCCCTCGTCATGGCCAGCCGAGGCAGGGAAGTGCGTTGAGGTCGGCCTGTTCGCGCGTTATCCACTGAAACGCGTGCTGTCGGGGGATCGCGTTGTAGCGCCCGGCCCTTTGCAAGGCGACTACCGCGTCGAGTTCGCCAACGGCAATCAACTCGATATCCACAGCGACGGCGAGTTGTTCTTGCTCAAAGACAAACTCATCGCCCGCCTCGATCGTGAAGAATACGTCGCCCGGGTCCTGCAGCGCGAAGCCAGGCCTGAACCCGTCGAAGCGGCCAAAGCCTTGGCCGTCGCGATCCGCACCTACCTGCTGCAAAACGCTACTCGCAACGGCGACTGCTTGAGCATCGATGACAGCAGCAGTCGACAGCGCGTCGCGCCACGTCCGGCCGCCACTGAGTCGCGCAATATCGCCGCGTGGACCAGCGATCTGGTTCTCGCAGGCAGCAACGTCACCTATCACTCCGACCAACCGGGGCCGGACAAACTCTCCTGGCAGCAAGCCGTCGAACAAGCCAATGCCGGCCAACGCTACGACGCCATCCTGCTGCATGCCTACCCGCGCGCCAGCCTCAGTCGCTGGGACAACCCGGTCGCCTCCTGCGAAGCGCTGCCCGCCGCGCAAGACTGGCTGCAAAACCAGCGCCGCGGCTGGCGCCAACGACTCGAAAGCGAAGTCGGCTACAACGAAGTCAGCACCTTTGCGGTCTGCCGCCTGGCCTTTGGTCGTCCGTTTGTCGACCGCGAACGCCAGCGCATCTACGTACGCGGCGTGCTGTCGTTGCAAGACCGCCTCGACCTGACCCACGAATACCTGCACCTGGCCTTCGAAGCACACCCTAACGGCCAGGATGAAACCTACATCGAAGGGCTCGCCCGTCACCTCTTGCTGGAATAGGCCATGAAACTCCGTTATCCACAGGTCTTGCTGTTGCTTTGCGCTTTTTGCGTACTGCCAGCGACATTTGCCGCCGTCAAACTTGATACGCCCATTGGCGGCTGGCGTACCGGCGCCCCTGAAGGCGAAGGCGAAAGCTTTCGTCAGACGGTCAATTACCCGGCCTCGTCGGTCAACACCCCGGTGGGCCAGGCCAACACGGCGCGCATTACCGGCCAGATCCAATCCACCCCCAAGAGCAATGAGCCCGGCAAGCTGATCGTCAACGGCGTCAGCATGCCGTTGAAAATTGACCCCGCCGGTCGCTTCGACCGCCCGTTCTCATTCCCCAAAGGCAGCAACAGCGTTGAAGTCCGCAGCCCCGATGGCCAACAACGCCACCGCACGCAGTTCCTCAACGCCAACGGCGGCGCCACCCCAGCCAAATTGCGCGTGCTGCTGGCCTGGGACAGCGACGGCACGGACCTGGACTTGCACCTCATAACCCCCGATGGCGCACACATCTGGTACGGCGACCGTGTCGCGCCCAATGGTGCGGCGCTGGATGTGGACGTGACCACCGGCTACGGCCCGGAAATCTTCGCCATGCCGGCGCCAATCAAGGGGCAATACCTGGTGTACGTGAACTACTACGGCGGCGGGTATCGCAGTGATGACGAAGGGCAGGAGGATGCGGTCCAGCCGCTGACCACCGCGCAAGTGACGGTGATTACGGAGGAGGGGACGCCTGATGAAAAAATGGAAACGTTCCTGGTGCCGATGCGGGCGGTGGGGGAGTTGACGTTGGTTAAGGGGTTTAGTTATCCGTGAGGGGAAATCGTCTCGGCACTGCTGAGACGATTTCAATTGGGCAGCAGTTTGCTGCCCAATTGCCTGGGTGAGGCGAGCAGAGTTAGTCAGCAGGCTGCTGACTCAGTATCAGCAGATGGTTCGAGCCTCCATGAAAGAGCTGGAAGCCTCTTTTTGTGACAGCACTGCTGACACAATTTCCGGTTCCGATAGGTTAACGCTCGACCTGTTGCCAGGAGCAGACAAAAGTCGCAGCACTGCTGCGACAAATAGGTACGTGTGCAGGATCGCTGGAGAAGTTAACAGACCGCCATTTCAGGCCTGAAACTACTGGAGGTAAGACGTTTCAGTGCGATATCAAGCGCCTGATCATCGAACAGTTTGCTTTTGCGAGCTGCTGCACCGGCTCCGCCATCCCAACGACTCAGCGCTTCACGTACAGCAGGCACAGTTGGGGAAACTCCTTCCTGACTCAGCAACCAATCGACCGTAGCCAGCAATTCCATACCGAAGGGCGATTCAAATCCGTCGATTAGCTCGGCAGTCCGCTCCAAGGCTGGCAAGAAGTGCTTGGCCTCAGTCTTGAGGTAGGTTTGCAAAAAGGCTTTGCGTTCTTCATCGAACCAAATCACATCACTGATACCCGCATCACTAATTCGTTTGTCGCAATGCAGATAGCTGCCATCAAGATTATTGAGCAGATGCTCCAACCGATTGGCATACGGCCCGTACTTATGAGCAACAAACTGGAGATTCAGCGGGTTTTCGGTGTCTGGTAACTTTTCTATGGCGCGCTCAAGGAACCAGGCCAGCTTCTGAATCTCAAGCAGACTGCATTCCATGCCCAGAACCCAGTAGCGTCGAACCAATTCTGCAATGAGTGCGCGAGCAGGCGTGAGCTTCTCCACTCCGCTACGTTTGGCGACATTCAGATATTGATTGGAAGGTTCGAACACCAGCACATCTACATCCAGATCACTCAAGACTGCAACAATCTGTTCGCGGACCTCAGGCCATTTCAAACCACCGTTACCGGCACCCAGTGGTGGAACCGCCACCGACTTCACTTGGTTTTCAATTAAAAAGCGGCGTAGATCCTGTAAGCCTTCCGTTATCCATGGCATCTGCGACGGCGATCGCCAGTGACGTTTGGTAGGAAAGTTTACGATCCAGCGTGGACCTTCCAGTTCGTTGACCGCAGTCACATGAACTTTACCTGTCTCCAATTCGCCAGCCTTGCAGGCAGCCGAGTACAGACGGTAGTTCTCTGTGAAGCGCTCTTTGAACATCAGCGCGATGCCTTTGCCCATCACACCCACGGTATTCACCGTGTTGACGAGGGCTTCGGTTTTGGCTTCCAGAAGGTTGCCTTGGGTAAATCTGATCATTGGAAATACCATCCCGGACGTGCATGAACAGGCAAGGCCAAGCCTCTAGCGGCCACGTCTTGTTCTATGCGTTTTTTCATTGCATCGGTGTAGCACATGATGCCCAGGAGTCCTGTAATCGGTAGGTGATGGTGAATCAGCGCTTCGGCCTGATAACGCTCCATTTTTCGAGGGTCATCAGGATCACGTTTGAAGTCGCGTCGTTGAAGGATAGACCAATCAATCTCGCCGAGATTCGCCAGGTCGCTGTAATAGTCTGTCCAATCCGGGTAGGCATGTGCGTTTGTGAAGACAAACGGTAGGCCAAGCTGTTCGACGCGGTACAGGCTGGAGACGAGAATCACGATTTCATCGTTGTTACGCTGCTGAACGCTCCACCCGGAGTGAATGTTTTTCATCATTACAGAGAAGGGTGTGAAATAGAAGGGTACGTAGTCGGCCAGCACCCCTCCCGGAGCAATGAGCACAGGGCGAGATCGGCGCTTGTCGATCAACTCGGTATTGCCAATATTCACGTACTGCGGTGCCTGCACGTCCGAGTTTGCGCAATGCAGACCGTTGTCCAGAATCCAGGGTAGGTTATCGCGGTGGACGATACGCCAGATCAGAGCCTTCTCTGGATTCAGTCTGCTGTAATTCATTGATAAAACATTCTCTGATTCACGCCGGTGAGTACAGTAACACCGGCCTCGCGCATTTTAGCCGCGCAGAGTGCTTCAACCTCCTCGTTAGGAGTGAAAACTTTGAAGAAGACGTTGGGTTTAACAACGCCAGGCGCTAGGCATTCGGCCATGCAGATACTCTTGCAATGAGCGTCCTGATATTCGCGGGTATTCATGACCTCCCACTCGATGGCTTCGAAACCCTCGTCGTAATCGAGTAACTGGATTGAATCACTAGCCAGTGGATGGCGCGGAATGACTTTCCAGCCATTTTGTTTCGCAATTGATCTGTAAACCGAGATCAGGACAAATTTGGCATCGGGTCTATGGCGCTGCACGCTTCCATCAAATGGATTTGCAGCAAACCAATGAAAGGGTACGTAGCGGTCAAGTTTTAGGGCTTGACGCTTTTTCAGGATTTCACTGTCTGCTACGTCTTTAAAATCAGTGATATCGGCGCGAGGTTTCAGGCCTTCCTGAAAAATGCCATCCAGATTTTCAACCGAAGTGAGGTGGTAGAGAAGCTTTTGTTCCTTGATATTTCTGGCGTCCGGCATGGTGGTCTCCTTGACCTGCACATCTGTCTACGCTGGCTTCAGTCCTAGTCCGTGTAAGCAGCGACCTTGAGAGTAGGACGTACGTCATGATTCTAGTGTGCTATCACATAAAGCCACAAAAATGGAGCGCGCTGACGGAGAGTGAACAGAGAATTCCGTAGTACCCAGATCGGTTGCACTGCGGGATTTTCCAGAGGACCACTAAAGGCGACTTTCTTTCAGGCATTAAAAAGCCGGCTTGTGGCCGGCTTCTCGGGGACTGGCTTGGTTTATTTTTGGTAAACCGCGCCAGCCTTCAAAACGTACACCCGGATCTTGCGTCCGGCTGTGGGACTTGGCGAGAAAGTGATCTGCCTTGTCGGTGCGATCTGAGCCTTGGAAAGGGTCGATGCGCAAATGTGGGGCGCAGCATACTGATTTTTTTGAGGAATTCCCAGCTTGGTGTGCGGGATAGAGCGATTGCGCTGAGGCGTAGCAGCTGCCGAAGGCTGCTACAGGGCTTCGTATTTACAGGAACGGTATGGACGGTCTGCGTTTGTTGAGTGTCGACCACCAGAACACCCACCCCAATACCCTGATGTTCTGCTTGTCGATCTGCTCGGCACTGAAGATTTCATCCGGATACTCAGCACGGTTGTGGCTGCGCAGCCGCAATGCATTCCCCGGCATCCGGTGCAGGTATTTGATCCGCAACATGCCGTCATGCTCGATTGCATAGATCTCGCCGTCGATAATCTGCGTAAGCCCGCGATCAATGGCGAGGGTAGAACCGTCTTCAATCTTTTCGGCCATGCTGTTACCGATCATGTGGGTGCAGATGGCATTGGCATGTTTGATTTCCAGGGAGTCGAGGTGGCTGTGGGGCAGGCGGATCGATTGGCCTGGGTCTTCGACAACGTGGGTTCTGTTGGAGCCTGGGGCGACGGTAGTTTCTTTGAAGAAGGGCAGTTCGACGTCGATGGGCTCGATCACCGTGTAGATGCCACGGATGGCCTGGGCGTCGAAGGTGTTGCCGGACTCGTCGAGCACACGCAGGCGCGAGGACTCTTTCGGGCCTTCGCCGGTTTTCAGCCAGTCGCTGTTGACGGACAGTAACCGGGAGACCTCTTCCATGCGATAGGCGGGCACACCACGGGTGTACCAGTTATGGATATTTTGCGCTTCCGTGTCGAAGAAAGCGGCGAATCCTGTCGTTGTGATGTTCGCCGCTTCGAGGAGCGCTCTAAACCGTGGGCCGCTAGTGTTCTTTTTCATAAACACGAGTCTACTGGCGCAGGATGGGGCTTTGAATAAACGACCCGTTCAAATTTCGAGGGAAATTTAAGACCGGATGTAAGACGTATTTTGTAAGATTTAAACAGGTAAAAACCCAGGCCAGGAAGCCGCAAAACGCGTTGTTAAGGGCGTATTTCCAGCGCCCACAAAAAACCCCGGATCAACCGGGGTTTTTCTTGAAGCGTGAGGCTAGAAGCTAGCTGCTGATTCTCAGCCTTTGTAGGCGGCAACCGACTTGGTGATCGCGGCGCGGGCAGCGTCTGCGCCGTCCCAGCCTTCGATTTTCACCCATTTGCCTTTTTCGAGGTCTTTGTAGTTCGCGAAGAAGTGCTCGATCTGCTGGATCAGCAGGGCTGGCAGGTCGGTGTATTCCTTCACGTCCACGTACAGCTGGGACAGCTTGTCGTGTGGGACTGCGATGACTTTGGCATCGCCGCCGCCGTCGTCGGTCATGTTCAGGATGCCGACTGGACGCGCGCGGATCACCGAGCCTGGAGCAACCGGGTAAGGGGTCACAACCAGCACGTCGAGGGGATCGCCGTCGTCAGCCAGGGTGTTCGGGATGTAACCGTAGTTGGCCGGGTAGAACATTGGGGTGGCCATGAAACGGTCAACGAACAGGCAATCGCTGTCTTTGTCGATTTCGTATTTGATCGGCGCGTGGTTGGCCGGGATCTCGATCGCGACGTAGATGTCGTTCGGCAGGTCTTTGCCAGCCGGAATCTTGCTGTAGCTCATTGGGCGGTGCCCCCGTTAGTTGACCAAAAACACTTGGCCGGATTGACCAAAAAGTGGCGGCGATTATAGGCATATTCCGCCACCGTTGCTATGTGCCAGAGGTCGTGTAGACCTTAGTCGTGAGCCTGATAGACCGGATCATTGGCCTGAAGTTGCCTAAGCCTTGCCAAGGGATCCTGCCGGTAAAACAGCCTCAACTGCTCGTAGACCTGTGGATAAGCCTCGTGCAGCAAATCCGGGGCGCTGAAGAAGTATTCGCTGGTGACCGCGAAGAACTCGGCGGGGTTTTCCGCGGCGTACGGGTCGATGGCGGTTTCAGCGTCCGGGTTGCGCTCCAGTTGCCGGTCGAGGTCGTCATAGGCTTCCTGCATGACCTTGGCCCAGTCGCTGACGCGCATGTCGGCGTGCAGCGGTGGCAGGCCATTGGCGTTGCCGTTGAGCATGTCGAGCTTGTGCGCGAGTTCGTGGATCACCAGGTTGTAGCCTTCCCAGCCACCGCTGGCCATCACGCCGGGCCAGGCGAGGATGATCGGGCCTTGCTGCCAGGCTTCGCCGCTGTGTTCACCATCCCATTCGTGTTCGACGCCGCTGGCATCGCGATGGCGCTGGGGGCTGAGGAAGTCGTCGGGGTAGAGGATGACTTCGTGAAAGCCCTGATACCAGTTCAGATCATCCAAATGCATGAGCGGTAATTGGGCCTGGGCGGCGAGCAGCAGGCGCTGCTCCTGGTGGAGTTCGACGCCGGGCAGGGCGGTCAGGTGTTTGTCTTGCAGGAACAGCACGCAGGCTTCGCGCAACCACTGGTCTTCGGCTGCGCTGATGCCATCAAGGAAGCTCAGGTGATGGCGCACCCGTTGCCACATGTCGTCGGCAATCGGATGCCTGGCCAGGGTGCGCCGGCGTCGCCAGGCGCTAAGGGACCACATCGTCAGTCAGCGGGGTTCAGCTTTGGACGCGGCATTGGCGAGGCGGCTGCGGATCACGCCGATGATCATCGGTAGCAGCGACACCAGGATGATACCCACCACCAGCAACGACAGGTTTTTCTTGATGAACGGTACGTTGCCGAAGAAGTAGCCGAGGGTAACCAGGCCACCCACCCAGAGGATGGTGCCAAAAACGCTGAAGGCAAAGAAACGCGGGTAAGGCATTTTGCCAACGCCGGCGACGAACGGGGCAAAGGTACGGATGATTGGCATGAAACGCGCCAGGGTCACGGTTTTGCCGCCATGTTTGTCGTAGAAATCGTGGGTTTGTTGCAGGTAGTCGCGGCGGAAGATTTTCGAGTTCGGGTTACTGAACAGCCGTTCGCCGACGGTGCGGCCGATCACGTAGTTGGTGCTGTCGCCGAGGATCGCCGCCAGCATCAGCAGGCCGCCCAGCAGTACCGGATCCATGCCGCCACCGGCCGCCACGGCGCCTGCGATGAACAGCAGGGAATCGCCCGGCAGGAACGGCATCACCACCAGTCCGGTTTCGCAGAAGATCACCATAAACAGGATGGCGTAGATCCATGCTCCGTAGTTGTTCACCAGCATCTCAAGGTAAACATCGAGATGCAGAATAACGTCGATCGGGTTGAAATCCATGGAAAGCACCTGTGGTGATGGCCCGACTCAGCAGGCCTGTGCGGATAGCTTCGCGTAAGACTACAGCGGGGTGTGATTTTTCTTACGAGTCGTGAGGTGTGGGCATTATACGGGGTGAAAAGTGAAAAACGCGTCGAGTTTGTAGCGAGGAATGTCGATGTGTTACGAGGTTTGTCGGAAAAGATCGCAGCCTTCGGTAGCGCCTACAGAAGGCTGCGATCTTTTTGGGGGCCTTAAAGTTCGTCACTGATCGGCAACACGTAGTTCTTGAACTCGGTGTCTTCCCTGAACCCGATGGATTCGTAGGTTTTCTGCGCGACTTCGTTGTTGCTGCTGGTGGAAACGCGCATGCGCACGGCATTGGTTTCCTTGGCCATTTTCTTCGCGGTGCGGATGAGGTTGTCGGCCACCAACTGGCGTCGGGCGTCTTCGGCGACGTAGATGTCGTTGAGGATCCATACGCGTTTGAGCGAAAGAGACGAGAAGCTCGGGTACAACTGACAGAAACCCAGCAGTTTGTTGTTGTCGTCATCGGCCAGGGCCAGGTAGATCACCGACTCTTTGCGCCGCAGGCGCTTTTCGAGGAACGCTCGGGACGAGTCCGGATACGGCAGGGAACCGTAAAACTCGCGATATTTGACGAACAACGGGGTCAGCAGGTCCAGGTGTTCGAGGGTCGCTTGAATAATCCGCATGGTAGGTCTCGTCTTCAAGTGGCTGTCTTACATGGTGACGGCGATAGGAAACCCTTGGCGGCCGTGCATCGATCCTGCCTTAAACCGGAATAGAAACGCAATGCGGAAACGGTTCAGGCATCCGACGGGCTGAGTAGGAAATTACCTTTCAAACCTGCTCCTGTGTCCGACTCCAGCGTCTGAACCTGGGCTTCGTCCTTCAGACTGACCCCTGATAACTGCCGCCGACAGGCTTCGCGCATCAAATACAGCAAACGGTGTGCCGCCATGCCATAACTCAAGCCTTCGAGCCGGACATTCGAGATGCAGTTTCGATAGGCATCCGTCAGTCCGACCTTGGGATTATAGGTGAAATACAGCCCCAGGCTGTCTGGCGAGCTCAAGCCAGGGCGTTCGCCGATCAGAATGACCACCATTTTCGCGCCCAGCAGCTCGCCGATCTCGTCGGCCACCGCCACCCGGCCTTGCTCCACCAGAATCACCGGCGACAGGGACCAGTCTTCAATGGCGGTCTGTTCTTCCATGCGTGCCAGAAACGGCAAGGTGTGGCGATGCACGGCCAGTGCCGAGAGACCATCGGCCACCACAACAGCCAGATCCACCCCGCCTGGATGGGCTTGCGCGTAATCACGCAGAGTCTGCGCTGACTCATCACTCAACTTGCGCCCCAAATCGGGGCGCTGCAAATAGCTGTTCCGATCCGTGGCGGCACTGTGCAGCAGCAAACTCTCACGCCCACGCTCGGTCAGTTGCGAACTGAGCGCCGAGTGATCGAAAGGCAGGTGCACCGCATCCCGGGCCTGGGCATGGGCGTACTGGAAGTCCAGTTGCGCGCTGGTCGGCATACTGGTGCCGGTGCGACCCAGTGCAATGCGGGCCGGGGTCAGGCGACGCAGTTCCAGCAACGGATTTTGCGGATCGACGGGGGGCTTATCCATATAAACACTCATCCCAGTTGCGCCAATGCCTGGCGGAACGCCGGTGGCAGGCTGTTGCCGAAGTGAATTTTGCCGTCCGCCTGGGTGAAGATGCCCATGTTCGCCAGCCACTGTTCAAACTCCGGCGCCGGTTTCAGGCCCAGGGTTTGCCGGGCGTAGAGGGCATCGTGGAACGAGGTGGTCTGGTAATTGAGCATGATGTCGTCGGAGCCGGGGATGCCCATGATGAAGTTGATCCCGGCCACGCCCAGCAGGGTCAGCAGGGTGTCCATGTCGTCCTGGTCGGCTTCGGCATGGTTGGTGTAACAGATATCGCAACCCATGGGCACGCCCAGCAGCTTGCCGCAGAAGTGGTCTTCGAGGCCGGCGCGGATGATCTGTTTACCGTTATAGAGGTATTCCGGGCCGATGAAGCCTACGACGGTGTTCACCAGAAACGGTTTGAAATGCCGCGCCACGGCGTAGGCGCGGGTTTCACAGGTCTGTTGATCGATGCCGTGGTGGGCGTTGGCCGACAAGGCACTGCCTTGGCCTGTCTCGAAATACATCAGGTTTTGGCCCAGTGTGCCGCGATTCAGACTCAAACCCGCGTCATAGCCTTCCTGCAGGACGTTGAGGTTGATACCGAAACTGGCATTGGCGGCTTCGGTGCCGGCAATCGACTGGAACACCAGGTCCAGCGGAACGCCGCGATTGACGGCCTCGATGGAGGTGGTGACGTGGGTCAGCACGCAGGCCTGTGTCGGAATGTCGTAGCGCTGGATGATCGCGTCGAGCATTTCCAGAATGGCGCAGATCGAAGCGATGCTGTCGGTAGCCGGGTTGATGCCGATCATCGCGTCACCATTGCCGTACAGCAGGCCGTCGAGAATGCTGGCGGCGATGCCGGCCGGTTCGTCGGTGGGGTGATTGGGTTGCAGGCGCGTCGAAAGCCGACCGCGCAGGCCCAGGGTGCCGCGGAACTTGGTGACCACGCGGATTTTCTGCGCCACCAGCACCAGATCCTGCACACGCATGATCTTCGATACGGCGGCGACCATTTCCGGGGTCAGGCCGGGGGCGAGGGTGCGCAGGCTCTGTTCATCGGCGGCCTCGCTGAGCAGCCAGTCGCGGAAACCGCCGACGGTGAGGTGGCTGACCGCTTTAAAAGCCTGTTTGTCGTGAGTATCGATGATCAGTCGGGTGACTTCATCGGCCTCGTAGGGAATCAGCACTTCCTCCAGGAAGTGGGGCAGCGGAATGTCGGCCAAGGCCATCTGGGCGGCCACCCGCTCGCCATCGTTAAGGGCGGCAACGCCGGCCAGAAAGTCCCCGGAGCGCGCGGGGCTGGCTTTGGCCATGACGTCCTTGAGGCTGCTGAAGCGATAGGTCTGGGCGCCGACGGTATGGGCAAATACGGCCATGGGACGGTGTCCTCCTGATTCAATAAATATCTCAAATGCACCGCCAGACCTCTGTGGGGCGGGCTTGCTCGCGAAGGCATACTGTCAGTCGACATCAATGTTGAATGACACCCCGCTTTCGCGAGCAAGCCCGCTCCCACATTGGGTTTGGTGCACTTCAATATGGCAGGCGCCGGGAATCAGCCCGGCGCCGGTGCAATTCAGACACCTTCGAGCATCGCATCCGCCGGTGCATCGGCGCGTTGCTTGGCGGTCAGTTGGAAATACAGATAACCGGCCACCATGAAACCAAGGAACACACAGCCAATCAGCGCGTTGAACCAGGCCATCGCCACCAGGCACACCACCGCCAGGAACAGCGCAATCCCCGGTACGATCGGGTAGCCAGGCGCGCGGAAGGTGCGTTCCAGGTTCGGCTCGGTTTTACGCAATTTGAACAGGCTTAGCATACTGATGATGTACATCACAATCGCGCCGAATACCGACATGGTGATCATTGCAGCCGTCAGCGTCATGCCTTGCAGGTTGACCAGGCCGTCGCTGTAGATCGCCGCGATGCCGATCACGCCGCCCGCCAGAATCGCCCGGTGCGGGGTCTGGAAGCGTGACAATTTAGCGAGGGAAGCAGGCAGGTAACCGGCGCGAGCCAGGGCGAAGAACTGTCGCGAATAGCCCAGAATGATCCCGTGGAAGCTCGCCACCAGGCCGAACAGGCCGATCCATACCAGCATGTGCATCCAGCTCGAGTTATTACCGACCACGGCTTTCATCGCCTGAGGCAGCGGATCGTTGATGTTCGACAGTTGGCGCCAATCCCCGACACCGCCGGCCATGACCATCACGCCGATGGCGAGGAACACCAGGGTCAGAATGCCACTGACGTAAGCCTTGGGAATCGTGCGTTTCGGGTCTTTGGCTTCTTCAGCGGCCATGGCCGCGCCTTCAATGGCGAGGAAAAACCAGATCGCGAAAGGGATGGCCGCAAAGATACCGGGAATCGAGGCCATGCTGAATTCATTGGCGCCCGACCAGCCGTTGAGCACGAAGTTACTGAAGCTGAAGCCTGGCGCGACCACGCCCATGAACACCAGCAATTCGGCGACCGCGAGTACGGTGACCACCAATTCGAAGGTGGCCGCAATGCTGACGCCGAGGATATTCAAGGTCATGAACACGAAATAGGCGCCAACGGCGGCGATCTTCGGGTCCAGCTCCGGGTATTGCACGTTGAGGTAGGCACCGATGGCCATGGCAATCGCCGGTGGTGCAAAGACGAACTCAATCAGGGTGGCAATGCCGGCGATCAATCCGCCTCGTTCGCCGAAGGCCCGGCGGCTGTAGGCAAACGGCCCGCCCGCGTGGGGAATGGCGGTGGTCAATTCGGTGAAACTGAAGATGAAGCAGGTGTACATCGTCGCCACCATCAATGCGGTGACGAGAAAACCCAGAGTGCCTGCGGTGCCCCAGCCGTAACTCCAGCCGAAATACTCGCCGGAAATCACCAGGCCGACGGCAATGCCCCATAGATGCAGGGTGCCGAGTGTGGGTTTGAGCTGTGTAGTAGAAGTCATAAGTCCTCTCTGTCTTTTTATTGTTTGATCTGTTGGACTTTCGGGTATGGCGTTCAGGTGTAGAGCGGGCACGCAAAGCCCATGCCAGGCCGGCAGGGCGATGAAGGGTGCGTTTAGGGGCGCCATCGCGGGCAAGCCCGCGATGGCTCATCTGAAGGGCGACACAGAAATACCTATATCGCCCCCGGTTTTTAGAAGAAGCCCAACGGGTTGATGTCGTAGCTCACCAGCAGGTTTTTGGTCTGCTGATAGTGATCGAGCATCATTTTGTGGGTTTCACGGCCGACGCCGGACTTTTTGTAACCACCGAACGCGGCGTGTGCCGGGTACAGGTGGTAGCAGTTGGTCCACACGCGACCGGCCTTGATGGCGCGGCCCACGCGGTAGGCGCGGTTGATGTCGCGGGTCCAGAGGCCGGCACCCAGGCCGAACTCGGTGTCATTGGCGATGGCCAGGGCCTCGGCTTCGTCCTTGAAGGTGGTGATGCTCACCACCGGGCCGAAGATTTCTTCCTGGAACACGCGCATTTTGTTGGTGCCCTTGAGCAGGGTCGGCTGGATGTAATACCCGGTCGCCAGGCTGCCCTCGAGTTTTTCCACCTTGCCACCGGTCAGCAACTCGGCGCCTTCGCCCTTGGCGATGTCCAGGTACGAAAGGATTTTGTCGAATTGCTGCTCGGACGCCTGGGCGCCGACCATGGTGTCGGTGTCCAGCGGGTCGCCACGCTTGATCTGCAGGACTTTTTTCATGACAACTTCCATGAACTCGTCGTAGATCGACTCCTGTACCAGAGCGCGGGACGGGCAGGTGCAGACTTCGCCCTGGTTGAAGAACGCCAGCACCAGGCCTTCGGCGGCTTTCTCGATGAAGGACGGTTCGGCTTGCATGATGTCGGCGAAGAAGATGTTCGGCGACTTGCCACCCAGCTCCACGGTGGACGGAATGATGTTCTCGGCTGCGCATTTCATGATGTGCGAGCCGACCGGGGTTGAGCCGGTGAAGGCGATTTTGGCGATACGCTTGCTGGTAGCCAGTGCTTCCCCGGCTTCTTTGCCGAAGCCTTGCACCACGTTGAGCACGCCCGGTGGCAACAGGTCGCCGATCAGCTCCATCAGCACGGTGATGCCCAGCGGGGTTTGCTCGGCAGGTTTGAGGACAATGCAGTTACCGGCGGCCAGGGCCGGAGCGAGTTTCCAGGCGGCCATCAGGATCGGGAAGTTCCACGGGATGATCTGCCCGACCACGCCCAGCGGTTCATGGATGTGATAGGCCACGGTATTGCCGTCGATCTCGGCGGCGCTGCCTTCCTGGGCGCGGATGCAGCCGGCGAAGTAGCGGAAGTGGTCGGCGGCCAGCGGGATGTCGGCGTTGAGGGTTTCACGCACGGCCTTGCCGTTGTCCCAGGACTCGGTGATCGCCAGCAGTTCCAGGTTCTGTTCGATGCGATCGGCGATTTTCAGCAGGACCAGCGAGCGAGCCTGGGCGGACGTGGCGCCCCAGGCATCGGCGGCGGCATGGGCGGCGTCCAGGGCTTTTTCGATGTCTTCGGCAGTGGAGCGCGGGAATTCGGCAATCGGTTGGCCGTTGACCGGCGAAGTATTGGTGAAGTACTGACCTTTGACAGGCGCGACGAACTCGCCGCCGATGTAGTTACCGTATTTGCTCTTGAACGAAACGATAGCGCCTTCAGTACCGGGGTGAGCGTAACGCATGATGGGTTTCTCCTTGGCTTTTGTGCTTATAAGGGAGGACGCGCCAGAGCGCGGTAACAAGCGTAGAGCAAAGGTTGGGCCAGTGCCTTGCAGGGCAGTTAAATCAAGGGCTTGTGTGTTTTTTGTCGGACGGCTGGGCGGGGCTTGTGACGCTTGCGGTACAACCCGTGTGACACTTTGTACCGCTTGTGGCACAACCTGTGACCGATGGGTCTTGCCAGCATTGCAATGCGTCGATGGCTGGAGGATGCTGGGCCTCAAATTGACACACAGGTAATCCTCTGTGGCGAGGGAGCTTGCTCCCGCTGGGCTGCGTAGCGGCCCCAAAATGTTTGCCCGGTCATGGTTTTGGCGAGCGCTGCGCACTCGAGCGGGAGCAAGCTCCCTCGCCACAAAGTGTGTGCCGGCCCCTTAGTGGGGTTCAGCACGGGGAGAATAATAAGAAATGCACGACAACCATTTGAGTCGCCATGCCCAGCAAGTGTTGACCGTAACCCAGGGTAAGTCCCACCTGCACGGTCCCGGCAGCGATCCGTCCATCGCCCGCTCCTGGCTGCGTTGCCTTAAGGACTATCACCTCGACCCGGCCCTGACCATGGCGCCGACGGTGCTGGAGCATGCCCGCATCCTGGAAAGCCGCGAACGCTTGCAGCAAGTGTTGCAGATCGCCGGCAACGAAATGACCAGCCTCCACCAGCAACTCTCCGGCGCCGGCCATGCAGTGCTGCTGACCGACGCTCGCGGGGTGATCCTCAACTGCGTCACCGCGCCCGCCGAACGGAAGATTTTCGAACGCGCCGGCCTTTGGCTTGGCGCCGACTGGAGCGAAGCCTGTGAAGGTACCAACGGCATCGGCACCTGCCTGGTGGAGCGTCAGTCCCTGACCATTCACCAGGACGAACATTTTCGTGGCCGACATACCGGCCTGACTTGCTCGGCAAGCCCGGTGTTCGACCCTCACGGTGAACTGTTGGCGGTGCTCGACGTATCTTCGGCGCGTCACGAGGTTTCGCGTCAGAGCCAGTTCCATACCATGGCTCTGGTCAATCTGTCGGCGAAGATGATCGAGAGCTGCTATTTCCTGCGTTACTTCGACAATCAATGGTTGCTGCGTTTTCACTTGCAGGCCGAATCCGTCGGGCTGTTCAGCGAAGGGCTGCTGGCGTTTGATGGGGAAGGGCGGATCTGCGCGGTCAACCAGAGCGCGCTGAATTTGCTGGGGCATATTCGCGGCGGGCTGTTGGGCCAGCCGGTGGAAGCGTTTTTCGATTGCTCGCTGGATGAGTTGCTCGGCCGCGCGAGCGTCAATGCCAGCGCCAGTTGGCCGTTGCGCACCCGCGACGGGCGCCGTCTGTTTGCCGTGTTGCGCGGGCAGCCGCGCAGCATTCCTGCACCGGTGGTGCAACGCCCGGCAGTGGCCGAGCGTCCACGGCTGTCGGGTATTTGCCTGGGCGATGCCGCGTTGCAGGAAGACTTCCGTAAAGCCTTGCGGGTGTTCGAGCGGGACGTGCCGTTGCTGATCAACGGCGAAACCGGCTCAGGCAAGGAGGCTTTCGCCAAGGCCGTGCATCAGGCCAGTCAACGGGCGGAAAAATCGTTTGTTGCCCTCAATTGTGCGGCGATCCCCGAAAGCCTGATCGAAAGCGAGCTGTTCGGCTATCGCGGCGGCAGCTTCACTGGTGCCCGCAAGGAAGGCATGCGCGGCAAGTTGCAGCAGGCCGATGGCGGGACTTTATTCCTGGATGAAATCGGCGACATGCCGCTGAGCATGCAAACCCGGCTATTAAGGGTGCTGGAAGACCGTCAGGTGGTGCCAATTGGCGGTGAGCCGGAATCGGTCAATGTGCGGATCATCAGCGCCACTCACCGCAACCTGCTCGATAGGGTGCAGGACGGCAGTTTTCGCGAGGATTTGTATTACCGGCTCAATGGACTGGAAGTCGCATTGCCGGCCTTGCGCGAGCGCACGGATAAATCACAGTTGCTTGACTTTCTGCTGGCCGAAGAGGCGGGCGGGGAGACGGTGCTGATCGATGCTGCGGCGCGGCAAGCCTTGCTCGATTTCGCCTGGCCGGGGAACGTGCGGCAGTTGCGCAATGTGCTGCGGACCCTGGCGGCGTTGTGTGACGGCGGTCGGATCGGGCTGGAAGATTTGCCGGCGATGATTCGTCAGGTCCGGCCGGTGACGGTGGCGACGATTGAAGCGCCGTCCGAGTATCCGCTGGACGATGCCGAGCGGTTGGCGTTGCTCAACGCACTGGAACAGCAGCGCTGGCACATGACCCACACCGCCGAACAGCTGGGCGTGAGCCGCAATACCCTCTACCGGAAGCTGCGCAAACACGGCATCGCCCGATAGCCGTTTTTGTGGCGAGGGAGCTTGCTCCCGCTGGGTTGCGAAGCAGCCCCAAAACCAGCCAACGTGGTGTATTAGCCGGATCACGGCTGCCAACGTTACAACTGCTGTGCAGCCGAGCGGGAGCAAGCTCCCTCGCCACAAAAAAACGCGCTCGATCAGCCAAGCGGTTGTGTCACGTTCAGCTAAAGAGTGCGATTTTCCCCTCCCTACGCTAACCTGCGGCCATGTTTTACGAGGTCGACTATGCACATTCATATTCTTGGTATTTGCGGCACTTTCATGGGTTCGATGGCGGTTCTGGCCAAAGAGCTGGGCCATCGCGTGACCGGCTCCGATGCCAACGTCTACCCGCCGATGAGCACTCAGCTGCAAGCCCAGGGCATTGAGTTGACCCAAGGTTACGACCCGGCGCAGCTCGATCCGGCCCCGGACCTGGTGGTGATCGGCAATGCCATGTCCCGCGGCAACCCGGCGGTCGAGTACGTGCTGAACAAAGGCCTGCCGTACGTCTCCGGCCCGCAATGGCTGGCGGATCACGTATTGCAAGGCCGCTGGGTGCTGGCGGTTGCCGGCACGCATGGCAAAACCACTACCAGCAGCATGCTCGCCTGGGTCCTGGAACACGCCGGCATGAGCCCGGGTTTCCTGATCGGCGGAGTGCCGCAGAATTTCTCGGTGTCGGCGCGTCTGGGCGATACGCCATTCTTCGTGATTGAAGCCGACGAATACGACAGCGCATTCTTCGACAAGCGCTCCAAGTTCGTTCACTACCGCCCGCGCACGGCGATCCTGAACAATCTGGAGTTCGATCATGCGGACATCTTCCCTGATCTGGCGGCCATCGAGCGACAGTTCCACCATTTGGTGCGGACCATTCCGAGCGAAGGCCTGGTGATCCATCCGACCACAGAGCCGGCCTTGCAGCGCGTGATCGAGATGGGCTGCTGGACCCCGGTGCAAACCACCGGCGCTGGCGGTCAATGGCAGGTCAAACTGCTCAGTGAAGACGGCTCGAAGTTCGAAGTGATGTTCGAAGGCGTCGCTCAAGGCGTGGTCGAGTGGGACATGACCGGTCAGCACAACGTCGCCAACGCCTTGGCCACCCTGGCCGCCGCGCGTCACGTCGGCGTCGTGCCGTCGATGGGCATCGCGGCGCTGAGCGCGTTCAAGAGCGTGAAGCGGCGGATGGAGAAAGTCGCGGAAGTCCGCGGCATTACCATTTACGACGACTTCGCCCACCACCCGACCGCCATCGCCACCACCCTCGACGGTTTGCGCAAGCGCATTGGCGACGCACCGTTGATTGCGATCATCGAGCCGCGTTCCAACTCCATGAAGCTCGGCGCTCACCGCGATGGCTTGCCGGAAAGTGTGGTCGATGCCGATCAGGTGATCTGGTATGCGCCGGCCAACCTCGGTTGGGATTTGGGCGCCACGGCAGCATTGTGTACCGTGCCGTCGATCGTCAGCGATTCGCTGGAAGGCATCATCGAGCGCGTGAAGAGCCAGGCCCAGTCCGGCACTCACGTGGTGATCATGAGCAACGGCGGCTTCGGCGGCCTGCACGGCAAACTGGCCGAGGCGCTGCAATGAACAATGGTCCGGAACGCATCACGCTGGCGATGACCGGCGCTTCGGGCGCCCAGTACGGCTTGCGCCTGCTCGACTGCCTGGTGCGTGAAGACCGCGAGGTGCACTTCCTGATTTCCAAGGCCGCGCAACTGGTGATGGCCACCGAGACCGATGTCTCGCTGCCGTCCAAGCCGCAGATGATGCAGGCCTTCCTTACTGAATACACCGGCGCTGCCGCCGGGCAGATTCGGGTGTACGGCAAGGAAGACTGGATGTCGCCGGTGGCATCGGGCTCCGGCTCGCCAGCGGCGATGGTGGTGGTGCCGTGTTCCACCGGAACCTTGTCGGCGATCGCGACCGGGGCCTGCAACAACTTGATCGAGCGGGCGGCCGACGTGACGTTGAAAGAGCGTCGCCAGCTGATTCTGGTACCGCGCGAGGCGCCGTATTCGAGCATTCATCTGGAGCACATGCTCAAGCTGTCGAACATGGGTGTGACGATTCTGCCGGCATCGCCAGGCTTCTATCATCAGCCGCAAACCATTGATGACTTGATCGACTTCGTCGTGGCGCGAATTCTCAATCTGCTGAACATTCCGCAAGACATGCTGCCGCGCTGGGGTGAACACCATTTGAGCAGTGATGAATAAGCTGCTGATCATTCTGCTGGCGGTGCAACTGGCGGGCTGCGCCACGGCGCGCACCCTCGATGCCGCCAAGCCCGGGGCGCCGGTGGTGTATTCGGGGACGCGTCTGGACTTGTATGCAATGAACGGTGGGTGCTGCGCCATGGACAGATTTGGCGCAGAGGCGCCGAGTTATCCCGGTGTTGATCTGCCGGCCAGTGCTTTGCTCGACACACTGCTGTTGCCGTTGTCGTTGTTGACGGTTTTAGGTGTTGGGTTTCAGGCAACTGGCGGATTGTAGGGGAGCGCTTCGCGCTTTATTCGCGGGCAAGCCTCGCTCCTACAGGGCGTGCGTCGTTTTCACGGCATACCTCTAACCTGGAGCGAGGCTTGCCCGCGAAGACGTCCTCTTGGGCGCCGCTGGATTACTTGCCTAACTTGCGCAATTCATCCGACTCGACAATCCGCACGCCGTCCTGCTCTTCCAGCGCCAGGCGCCACATGGCGCGGGCCAGTTGGCAGGCTTCGATGCCGTGGTATTTGCCCGGAATCAATTTCGACAACGGACCGGCAACCCGCTCGGCCAGTCGCGGCTCGGCGCGATCACCCAGCAACAGCGAAGGCCGGCAAATGGTCAGCTGTGGCCAGTTCTGCGCGCGCAATGCGTGTTCCATCTCGCCTTTAACACGGTTATAGAAAATCGGGGATCTGCGGTCGGCCCCCAAGGCACTGATCACGATCAGATGCCGTGCGCCCATTTCCCGGGCACGTTTGGCGAAGGCCACGACCATGTCCAGGTCCACCGCGCGAAACGCTTCCTCGGAGCCGGCTTGCTTGATCGTGGTGCCGAGGCAGCAGTAGGCGACGTCGACGCGACCGTTCAATTGCGGCAGAAACTCCGTCGGGTCACCAACCGGGTTTTCCAGGTGAGGGTGTTCGGCCAGTGGCCGGCGTGAGGGGGCTAATACGCGTGCAATCGTTGGCTCGTTGAGCAGACGGTCAAGCAAATGTTCACCGGTTAACCCGGTAGCTCCGGCAAGCAATACATGCTGAGGCGTCAAGTACATAAAAATTCCCCCTTGATACTGTTCAGCTTAGTTGCTCTTTTCATCCTTGCTGATAGAGACACTTTGCAGTGCCTTTCGTGCCTGTTGCTTGCGTAACAATTGCCAGTGGGCGAGCACGGCTTTCGGTGCCCAGATCTGTGGTTCGGAGGCTTCGAAGCTGTCGGCCAACTCACGCTCGGCCACGGTGGCGCTGGCCCGTTTGAAGGCTTGCTCCAGATCGTCGGTCTGGTTCAGCGCCTGTGCGAACAGTGCGTCGCCGAAATAGGTGAAGTTGGCTTCTTCCGAACACCCGAAGGACACCCGGTCGGCGCGCGAGGCGGTCATGATCAGGGTGTGTTCATCCTTGAGGGCAGGGATGAAGCCGCCGGAATAACAGGACGAAATCACGATAATCTTGTCGCGCTTCTTCAGGGGCGCGAGGACGGCGGCGAGTTCGTCGGCCGGCAGGTCGGCCAGTTCCATGCGTGGCTGGTCGAGTACCAGCTCGTGTTCACTGGAGCCATGGCTGGTCAGGTAAATGAACAGCAAGTCCTCCGGGCCGCTGCGTTCGGCCAGGGTCTGGGCGGCGCGGCGCAGGTTTTCCCGGGTAGCCATCGGCCGGTCGCCGAGGTGGTCGCGATGGTTGACCAGGCGAATCTGGCCGAAAGCGCCGAAACGGCTGGCGAGCATATTGGCGACGTAGTCGGATTCGCGCAGGAACACGCTCTGCTTGCCGTCACCGCCCAGGGTCAAGGTGTACAGTTCAACCGCCGGAGTTGAGGCCGGTACGTTGGCCAGTGCTTCGTCGAGCAAGCGGCCCTGGGCCAGCAAGCCGAGTTCCAGGGTGTCGGGCAGCAGCTTGCCGTCGGCGTCGCGCACGCGCTGGCTGTTGATCCAGGTGCCGCTCAGCACTGTGCCATCGGTCAGCACCAACGTGCCTTTGCCCTGATAGTTGTCGCCGTCGAACTGGCCGATATAGAAACTGCCATCGGCCAGGTTCAAGCGGCCCTGGCCGGTGAAGCGCCAGTCGCTGAACTGACCGATGTAGTGACTGCCATCGGCGCCGATCAACTCGCCCTTGCCGTTCAGCACGCCTTCCTTGAACTGACCGATCCAGACATCGCCATCGGCGTTTTCGTAGCGGCCTTTGCCATGCAGTTGATTATTCTTGAACCCACCGACGTAGATATCGCCATCGGCGCTGTTGAAAGTACCGTTGCCTTCCAGTTGGCCATCGACGAAATGCCCGGTGAACTGATTGCCGCTGGCATCGCTGCGCTGGCCTTCGCCGTTGGGTTTGCCGTGGGCGAACTGACCCTGGTACTGGCTGCCGTCTTCGAGTTCCAGACGACCGAGCCCTGAATATTGGTCGGCCTTGAATTCGCCACGATAGGTCATGGCGTTTTCTTTGAGGGTGCCTTCACCGTCCCGTCGACCGGCCTTGAAACCGCCGGTGTAGCTGCTGCCGGTGGTGGTCAGCGTGCCCTGGCCGTCGAACAGCCCCTGCTGGAACTGACCGCGATAGACCTCGCCGTTGCTGCCGTGCCATTCGCCCTGGCCATGCCATTGGCCTTTGTCGAAGTGACCGGCGTACCAGCTGCCGTTCGGGTAATCGATGCGACCCTCGCCTTGCAGCAAGCCGTTGACCAGATCACCACGATAGCGTCCGCCGTCCGGCAGGCGGGCGTCGGGGGGCAGCAGCGATTCGCCATCGCCGCAAGCGGTGAGCATCAGGGTCAGGGCAAGGAGTGCAAGTGGGCGCATAGCGGGATCCGGGCAATTAGGCGACCGAGTATGCCGCAGCTATGTGTCGCATTTATAGAGACACGGCACAGACACAGCGCGAAACAGCATGAGCTGTTTCGCAATCAGGCATGTGTCAGACGAAGCAGAGGGACAGTGGCTCGGCGATATACGCCGGTTTGTCTGATCCTTCGATTTCCAGCGTGGCGGTGGCCTTGAGCAGCCATTGGCCGGGTTTCTTCTCGGTGACGTCGTTCATGTCGACCTTGAGTCGAACCCTGGAATTAACCTTCACAGGCTGGATGAAACGCACACTGTCCAGGCCATAATTGACCACCATCTTCGCGCCTTCGGGCAGGATGAGGATGTCTTCCATCAGTTTGGGGATCAGCGACAACGACAGGAAACCATGGGCGATGGTGCTGCCAAAAGGCGTTTGCGCGGCTTTGACCGGGTCGACATGGATGAACTGATAATCGCCTGTGGCTTCTGCGAACAGGTTGATGCGTTCCTGGTCGATGGTGAGCCATTGGGAACATCCGAGTTCCTTGCCGACATAATCTTTGAGCTCTGCAACTGGAACATAGGGCATTGAGACTCTCCTTGGGTTCATCGGATTTATAGTTTTTCGAGTGGGGGGGCTTGACCTCCCTGCGAACCACTTTAGATCAACATGACAAATTGCTCCGGTCAACTGACCATGCTTTTGGCGAATGCCGACTCATAGCGTGCTTATAATGTCGGGCCCCTTCTTGGTGGGGGAGAGCGCGGGAGAGGATGGATGTTGTTACGTGGCCTGACCTGGCTGGTGCTGTTTCAATTGCTCGGCACAGCCCTCAATCATCTGTTTTTGCCGGTGCTGCCGGGGCCGATCATTGGCCTGCTGTTGCTGCTGGTGTATCTGATCAGCCGCGGTCAAGTCGGCGAACCGCTGAACCTTGCGGCCAGCAGCCTGCTGCGTTATTTGCCGTTGCTGCTGGTGCCGCCGGCCGTGGGCGTGATGGTCTACGCCGCCGACATTGCCGCGGATTTCTGGGCGATCACCGGTGCGTTGGTGCTGTCGCTGGTGTTGTCGATGGCCTTCGCCGGCGTGTTGATGCAGCGCATGATCAAGCCGCATGCCCATCCCGAGGACAGCCAATGATGTTCGATTGGCATGGCGCCTGGGCGTCGGTGATTCATCATCCACTGTTCGGTATCGGCATTACGCTGGGCGCGTATCAGTTGGTGCTGGCGGCGTTCGAGAAAACCCGCTGGATTTTCCTGCAGCCGGTGCTGGTCTCCATGTTGCTGGTCATCGGTGTGCTGGTCAGTTGTGGCCTGAGCTATGTCGAGTACCGTAAAAGCACCGAGATCCTCAGCATCTTGCTCGGGCCGGCCACCGTTGCGCTGGCGGTGCCGCTGTACCTCAACCTGCGACGGATCCGGCAGTTGTTCTGGCCGATATTTACTACGCTGGTGATAGGTGGTGTGGTCGCCACGGGCATGGGTGTGTTGCTGGGTTGGTGGTTCGGTGCCGAACACATGATCCTGATGACCATGGCTCCCAAGTCGGTGACCTCGCCGATTGCCATGCTGGTGGCGGAACAGATCGGTGGTGTCGCGGCGCTGGCGGCAGTATTCGTACTGATTACCGGAGTGATCGGGGCAATCTTCGGGCCGAGTCTTTTGACCCGTCTCGGTGTCCACAGCCCTGAAGCCCGCGGTATGGCTCTGGGCATGACTGCCCATGCGGTCGGCACCTCGGTGGCCTTGCAGGAAAGTGAAGAATGCGGCGCCTTCGCGGCGCTGGCGATGAGTCTGATGGGGGTGGCCACGGAGGTGTTCCTGCCGTTGGCGGTGTCGATGGTGGTGTAAGGAAATGTCTATGAGTCTGCCGCTTTTTCCGCTGAACACGGTGCTGTTTCCCGGCTGCAACCTCGACTTGCAGATATTCGAGGCGCGCTACCTGGACATGATCGGCCGTTGCATGAAACAGGGCGGCGGTTTCGGTGTGGTGTGCATCCTCGAAGGCAGCGAAGTCGGCATCGCACCCGAAGGCTTTGCCTTGGTTGGTTGCGAAGCGCGGATCACCGATTTCCAGCAGCAAGACAACGGCTTGCTGGGCATCCGGGTGCAGGGCGGGCGGCGTTTCAATGTGCTGAGCACCGATGTGCAGCGCGATCAACTCATCGTCGCCGAAGTCGAGTGGCTGGACGAAGAGCCTGAGCAACCGCTACAGGATGAAGACGCCGACCTGGTCGCACTGCTCAAGGCCTTGGCGGAACACCCGATGGTCGAAGCGCTGAGTATGGGCACCGAAGCGACAGGGCAACAGTCGCTGGCCAATCAGTTGGCGTACCTGTTGCCGTTTTCCGAGTTGGACAAGATCAACCTGCTGCAACTCGATGATCCGCAGCAGCGGCTGGATGCGATTCAGGCGCTGCTGGATGAGTTGCAGGGTGAGTTGTTTGCCTGACGTAGATCGCAGTTGCTGCAGGGCGATTTTTTGATCTTCTAATACGCATACCGCAATAGCGCATGCGGCAGATGCCTCAATACAAAGAATCCGAACAACGCCACCAACGACGGCAACACCAGCCACCAGACCCTGGGCGGCATGGCGTTGAGCGGCGCCTGACGTTGCGTCAGCCAAAGGCTCGCCGCACACACGCATGCCGCCAGCATCGCGCCGGCCAGCACATCGGTCGGCCAATGCGCCCCCAGGTAGACCCGCGACAAGGCAATTGTCAGCGCCGGCAAGCAGCCGACCAATAACCAGGTCAGGCGCATACGTGGCGGTTGTCCACGGCCAGCCAGCACCGCGAGCGTCAGAAACAGCGCGAACGAACCCGAGGCGTGGCCGCTGGGCATGCTGTAGCTGGTCAGTGGATCACTCAGCACTTCCGGGCGAATGCGGGCGAAAAAGTGCTTGGTGGCAGTGTTGCCCAACGCGGTGAAAAGCAAAGTGCCGCCGGCGAAGATCGCGTGCCGCCATTGTCGCGTCAGCAACAGCAAGGCGATCAGCAGGGCACTGATCATAAACATGTTGCGGAATTCGCCGATCAGCGTGAACACCACCGCCGCTTCATCGAGCGTCGGGCTGCGGTGTTCCTGAATCAGGGTCATCAATCCCTGGTCGAGGGCGGTCAGGTGTGGATAGCCGATGAACAGCCCGGCCAGCATCAGCAGGCTCAAGCTGGCAATCAGCACCGTGGCCTTGCGATGGCGGCGCAGGCTACTGTTGATGCTCAGCCCCACCATCACCGCAATACCGCCCACGACAATCCCGGCCTCCGGCCAGAAACCTTCCGGCAATGGCAGGCGAATCGCTGCGCCCGTGGCCCAACCGGGTAGCAGATAAGCAACGCTCCAGCCCGCGGCGGCCAACAAGCTGACGGCGGCGAAGCGCGGGAAGGGCATGTCGAACATTCCGGCGACCATCGGCAACATTGGTCGCAACGGGCCGATAAAGCGTCCGACTAACAGGCTGGCAATGCCATAACGCTGAAAATACGCTTCGGCCCCGGCGATCCATTCCGGATGATGGCGCAACCCCGGCAGGCGCCGGATGTTCTGGTGGAAATGTCGCCCCAGAAAATACGAAACGATGTCGCCCAGCACGCCGCCGAGGAAACCCAGCAGCAATGTTTCACCCAGCGACAGTGCGCCACTGCCGGCCAGTACTGCCACGGCAAACAACAACACCGTACCGGGTACGATCAGCCCGGCAATCGCCAGGCATTCCACACACGCCACTACGAACACTGCCATGGCCAGCCACTGCGGATTGACCGTCAGCCAACCGGTCACGCTATCGAGCCATGGGCCCATAAAAACAACTCCATCGAATGTTCACTTGGCCCCAAAGGGACGAATCTCCCAAATACTGAAAGACCGCTTTCACTGGGATTCCCGTTTGCCCGGGCATGTTTCAAGTCAGCAAAAAATAATCGCGTCCTTCGACCTGACCCCGACGCAACGGGTTGCGTGTGCAGTACGGCGCGTAAGCCGCATCGACGAAGCGGTACATTAAATGTCCGTCGCGCCCCTGGGGGATGCCCAGACGTGTGGTCTGGATGATGTGGCCGGGCGCAGGCCCGATGTCTTCCACCAGCAGCACTTCATGGTCAAAGCGCTTGGCGTCCCAGACCGGCACCTTCAGCCCCAGCGCCTTGCACAGCAACGTCTGCCCGGCGCACAGCTTTTGTGAGGGGCGAGGGCGGCCCTGGGCGTCGGGATTGTTCAGCAGCATCTGCGCCAGGCTGGCTGGCCCGCTCAGTTCATCGACCCATGGATAGGCGGATTTGATCAGCACCGCATTGCCCGGACCTTGGGCACTGAAGTTCAGGGAATCGCCGCCGCGGGCGTAATACATATAGATGTGGCCACCATCCAGAAACAAAGCCTTACGCTTTTCTGTGTAGCCCAGGGAGGCGTGGCTACCCTTTTCTTCGCAGTAATAGGCTTCGGTCTCGATAATCCGGGCGCTGAGCCACAGGTCGTCGACCCGGTGACGGATAATTTTCCCCAGTAAATCCCGGGCCAGCGTTTGGGCATCGCGGTCGAAAAATGCATCCGGCAGCGCCTTGGGCATGCGTGTGTCGGCGGTGCGAACGGTCAGATTAGTCATGATGAACAGCGTTTATCAGGGCTGATTGAGTCGTGATGATAACAATATGCGGCTTAATCACGGCTGAACGTCGGCAAATTGCTCTCCATTTCGACCATCCGCCCGTCACCGCTGTTAGTCGGGGGGCGCGACAGCTATAATCTGCCGCTTTATTCTTTACCAAGCCTAGCAAAGACCATTACAGACCATGACTGAGTCCGTTCTTGACTACATGACCCGTTTGGGTCGCGCCGCCCGCGAAGCTTCCCGCGTGATCGGCCGTGCCAGCACCGCGCAGAAAAACCGCGCCTTGCAGGCGGCCGCCAATGCGCTGGATGCTGCGCGCGCCGAGCTGTCCGCAGCCAATGAACTGGATTTGGCCGCCGGCCGTGCCAATGGTCTTGAGCCGGCCCTGCTGGAGCGCCTGGCGCTGACTCCGGCGCGCATCGACGGCATGATCGTCGGTTTGCGTCAGGTCGCGGCCTTGCCGGACCCGGTCGGCGCGATCCGCGACATGAGTTACCGGCCGTCGGGCATTCAGGTCGGCAAGATGCGCGTGCCGTTGGGCGTGATCGGGATCATCTACGAGTCCCGGCCTAACGTGACCATCGATGCTGCCAGCCTGTGCCTGAAGTCCGGCAACGCGACCATCCTGCGTGGCGGCTCCGAAGCGATTCACTCCAACCGCGCCATTGCCGCCTGCATCCAGCGCGGCCTGGCCGAGGCCGATCTGCCGGCCGCGGTGGTGCAAGTGGTCGAAACCACCGACCGTGCCGCCGTCGGCGCGCTGATCACCATGCCCGAATACGTCGACGTCATCGTGCCCCGTGGCGGCCGTGGCCTGATCGAACGGGTCAGCCGCGATGCCCGCGTGCCCGTCATCAAGCACCTGGACGGCATCTGTCACGTCTACGTCAGTGCCCACGCCGATCTGCCGAAAGCCCAGCGCATCGCATTCAACGCCAAGACTTACCGTTACGGCATCTGCGGCGCGATGGAAACCCTGTTGGTCGATCAAGCCGTCGCCAAAGAGTTTCTGCCGGCGATGGCTGCCCAGTTCCGCGAAAAAGGCGTCGAACTGCGCGGTTGTGAGCGCACCCGGGCGATCATCGAGGCCGTCGCGGCCACCGAAGAAGACTGGACCACCGAATACCTGGCGCCGATCCTCTCGATTCGCGTGGTCGACGGGCTGGATCAGGCCATCGAGCACATCAACCAGTACGGCTCCCATCACACCGACTCGATCGTCAGCGAAAACCTGGCCGATACCCGGCGTTTCGTGGCTGAAGTCGATTCGTCCTCGGTGATGGTCAACACCCCGACCTGCTTCGCCGATGGCTTCGAATACGGATTGGGTGCCGAGATTGGCATTTCTACTGATAAGCTGCACGCCCGCGGCCCGGTGGGCCTCGAAGGTCTGACCTGCGAGAAGTACATCGTGGTCGGTGACGGTCAGCTGCGCGGTCAGGAGTCGCTCTGACTTGGGCGACCTCGACCCGTCAGCCCCGGTGACCGCCAGCGAGCCCCGACCTCGACGCATTGGCGTACTGGGCGGGACCTTCGACCCGGTGCACATCGGCCATTTGCGCGGTGCGCTGGAAGTCGCCGAATCGCTGGCGCTCGATGAGTTGCGTCTGACACCCAGTGCCAGGCCGCCCCATCGGGACAAGCCGCAAGTATCGGCGAAGGACCGTCTGGCGATGGTCAAGTGCGCGGTGGCCGGTGTGGCGCCGTTGGTGGTGGATGCCCGCGAATTGCAGCGGGACAAACCGTCCTACACCATCGACACCCTGGAACTGATGCGCGCCGAACTTGCCGCTTCAGACCAGGTTTTTCTGCTTTTGGGCTGGGACGCATTTTGCGGCCTGCCCACTTGGCATCGCTGGGAAGAGTTACTCCAGCATTGCCACATCCTGGTGCTGCAACGCCCGGATGCCGACAGCGAACCGCCGGATGCCTTGCGCAACCTGCTGGCAGCGCGCTCGGTGAGCGACCCGCTGGCCCTCAAAGGGCCGAGCGGACAGATTGCATTCGTCTGGCAGACACCGCTCGCGGTATCCGCCACCCAGATCCGTCAACTGCTGGCCAGCGGTAAGTCGGTACGTTTCCTGGTGCCCGACGCGGTCCTGGCCTACATCGATGCGCACGGACTTTACCGTGCGTCGAACTGAAAAAGGGCGCGCTTCAAGGCACGTGAATGCGTGTATCGAAGCGCCCGAACATACGAGCAAAACGAGTTTTATATGACTGACAAAGACGTAAGCAAAGTAAAGCGCAAAGGCACATTCAAGAGCGCTCCGCTGCCTGTAGAAGCGCCAACTGGCGCGCCACTGGCCGGCGAAGAGCTGGTCAAGGTTGCCGTAGCGGCCCTGGAAGACGTGAAGGCCCAGGACATCCAGGTGATCGACGTTCGTGCAAAGCAGAGCATCACTGACTACATGATCATCGCCACCGGTACGTCCAACCGCCAGATCGGCGCGATGCTGGACAAGGTCCGCGAAGCGGTCAAGGCCCAAGGCGTCAAGCCGCTGGGTGAAGAAGGCAAGGGCGACAGCGACTGGGTCCTGCTGGACATGGACGACGTCATCGTGCACATGATGACCGCCTCGGCTCGCCAGTTCTATGACCTGGAACGCCTGTGGCTCGGTGCCGAGCAAAGCCGTTCTGCCAGTGCTGCACACCACAGCCCTGAGAACACTCATGAGCATTTCACCAAGCTCAACAAAGACCAGCAATAAGGGAACGCTGTGCGACTGCGACTGATCGCCGTCGGTTCACGCATGCCCAAGTGGGTGGAAGAAGGCTGGCATGAATATGCCAAGCGTCTTCCGTCCGAGCTGGCGCTGGAACTGGTGGAAATTCCGCTCAACACCCGCGGCAAGAACGCCGACGTGGCGCGCTTTATCCGTCAGGAAGGCGAAGCCATGCTGGCCAAGGTCGGGCCGAACGAGCGCGTTGTCACCCTCGAAGTCCACGGCAAGCCCTGGAGCACCGAGCAACTGGCGGTTGAACTCGATCGCTGGCGGCTGGACTCGCGCACGGTGAATTTCATGGTCGGCGGCCCCGAGGGGCTGGCGCCGGAAGTCTGTGCCCGGGCGGATCAACGCTGGTCGTTGTCGCCGTTGACGTTGCCGCACCCGTTGGTGCGGATTCTGATCGGCGAACAGCTGTATCGTGCCTGGACAGTGCTGTCCGGCCACCCTTATCACAAGTAGTTCTGCCCTCATGTCCCAGCCGATCCGCATCAAGGACCACGAAAAAGACGCCCGTCTGGTGCGTAGTCGCGTCGTGTTCGGGGCTATTGCGGTGGTGACGCTGATCGGCGTGCTGATCGCGCGGCTGTATTTCCTTCAGGTGATCCAGTACGAGTACCACTCGACCCTGTCGGAAAACAACCGCGTCCATGTGCAGCCGATTCCGCCCACTCGCGGGCTGATCTTCGACCGTAATGGCGTGGTGGTGGCCGACAACCGGCCCAGCTTCAGCCTGAGCATGACCCGCGAACGCTCCGGTGACTGGCAGCAAGTGCTCGACGTGATCGTCGAAGTGCTTGAGCTGACGCCCGAGGACCGGGTGATCTTCGAGAAGCGCATGCGTCAGGGGCGTCGGCCGTTCGAGCCGGTGCCGATCCTGTTCGAGCTGACCGAAGAGCAGATCGCCCGCATCGCGGTGAACCAGTTCCGTCTGCCGGGTGTGGAGGTGGTGGCACAGCTGGTTCGTCACTATCCGCAGGGCGCGCACTTTGCGCACTCGGTGGGATATATGGGGCGGATCAACGAGAAAGAGCTCAAGTCTCTGGACCCGGTGAGTTACAGCGGCACCCATCAAATTGGCAAAACCGGCATCGAGCGCTTCTACGAGCCCGAATTGCACGGTCAGGTTGGTTACGAAGAAGTCGAGACTAACGCCCGTGGCCGCGTGCTGCGGGTACTCAAGCGTACCGAACCGATTTCCGGCAAGGACATCGTCCTGAGCCTGGACATCAAATTGCAGGAAGCCGCCGAAGCCGCACTCGGCGGTCGCCGTGGCGCGGTCGTGGCGCTGGATCCGGCGACCGGCGAAGTGCTGGCGATGGTCAGCCAGCCGAGTTTCGATCCGAACCTGTTCGTCACCGGCATCAGTTTCAAGGCCTACTCCGAACTGCGCGACTCCATCGACCGGCCACTGTTCAACCGCGTGCTGCGCGGTCTGTACCCGCCGGGCTCGACCATCAAGCCGGCGGTGGCGATTGCCGGCCTGGATGCGGGCGTGGTCACGGCGTCGACCCGGGTGTTCGACCCCGGCTACTACATGCTGCCCAATTACGATCACAAGTACCGCAACTGGAACCGTACCGGTGACGGCTTCGTCGATCTCGATACGGCGATCATGCGTTCCAACGACACCTACTTCTATGATCTGGCGCACAAGCTGGGGATCGATCGATTGTCGTCCTACCTGAGCAAATTCGGCATTGGCCAGAAGGTCTCCCTGGACATGTTTGAAGAGTCGCCGGGGCTGATGCCGACACGGGAATGGAAGCGCGTGACCCGTCGTCAGGCCTGGTTCCCGGGTGAGACGCTGATTCTGGGGATCGGTCAGGGCTACATGCAGTCCACCCCGTTGCAACTGGCGCAGGCCACGGCACTGGTGGCCAACAAGGGTGTCTGGAATCGTCCGCACTTGGCCAAGACTATCGAGGGCGAGAAGCCGAAGGATGAGAATCCGATGCCGGACATTATCCTGCGCGACCCGTCGGACTGGACCAAGGTCAATCACGGCATGCAGCAGGTGATGCACGGTGCCCGGGGCACGGCGCGCAAGGCATCGATCGGCGCGCAATACCGGATCGCCGGCAAAAGTGGTACGGCCCAGGTGGTCGCGATCAAGCAGGGCGAGAAGTACGACCGCTCCAAGGTGCAGGAGCGCCACCGCGACCACGCCTTGTTCGTCGGCTTCGCGCCGGCCGACAACCCGAAAATCGTGGTCTCGGTGATGGTCGAGAACGGCGAGTCCGGCTCCGGCGTCGCCGCGCCGGTGGTGCGTCAAGTGATGGACGCCTGGCTCCTCGATCAGGACGGCCGACTGAAAGCCGAATACGCCAGCCCTATCAGTGCGGAGGCTACGGCCCGTGAAGAATAATTTCGATCGCATGCTCTCAAGCGAGGATGTGATGCGTCGCCGTGCGACGCTGTTGCAACGCCTGCACATCGACGGCCCGTTGCTGATCCTGCTGTTGACCCTCGCCGCCGGCAGCCTGTTCGTGCTGTATTCGGCCAGCGGCAAGAGCTGGGATCTGTTGGCCAAGCAAGCCACTTCCTTCGGCATCGGCCTGGTATCGATGATCGTCATCGCCCAGTTCGAACCGCGCTTCATGGCCCGCTGGGTGCCGCTCGGCTATGTGGTCGGCGTGATCTTGCTGGTGGTGGTGGACGTCATGGGCCATAACGCCATGGGGGCCACCCGCTGGATCAATATCCCTGGGGTGATCCGCTTCCAGCCCTCGGAATTCATGAAGATCCTGATGCCGGCGACCATCGCCTGGTACCTGGCCAAGCGTTCGTTGCCACCCCAGCTCAAGCACGTGGGGATCAGTCTGGTGCTGATCGGTGTCCCGTTCATTCTGATCGTGCGTCAGCCCGACCTTGGCACTTCGTTGCTGATTCTCGCCGGGGGCGCATTCGTGCTGTTCATGGGCGGCCTGCGCTGGCGCTGGATCCTCAGCGTGATCGCCGCCGCCGTGCCGGTGGCCGTGGCGATGTGGTTCTTCATCATGCACGACTATCAAAAGCAGCGAATCCTGACCTTCCTCGACCCCGAGAGTGATCCGCTGGGCACGGGCTGGAACATCATTCAGTCGAAAGCGGCCATCGGTTCCGGTGGCGTGTTCGGCAAGGGCTGGTTGCTCGGTACCCAGTCGCACCTGGACTTCCTGCCAGAAAGCCACACCGACTTCATTATTGCGGTGCTGGGTGAAGAGTTCGGTCTTGTCGGTATCTGCGCGCTGTTGCTGATTTACCTGCTGTTGATCGGTCGCGGGCTGGTGATTACCGCCCAGGCCCAGACGTTGTTCGGCAAATTGCTTGCGGGCAGCCTGACCATGACGTTTTTTGTTTACGTTTTCGTCAACATCGGTATGGTCAGTGGCCTGTTGCCGGTGGTGGGGGTGCCGTTGCCGTTCATTAGCTACGGAGGAACTTCGCTGGTGACGCTACTGTCAGCGTTTGGGGTTTTGATGTCGATCCATACCCATCGTAAGTGGATCGCACAGGTTTGAATAAGGTGAAGATTTCAATGCAAGTAATGCGTGGCTGGGCGACTCGATACGCACCGTGGGTCGGCCTGGTGAGCATCCTTGGTTCCGTGCAGGAAGCATTGGCTGGCGATTACGAAGGCTCACCGCAGGTAGCCGAGTTCGTTGGTGAAATGACCCGTGACTACGGCTTTGCCGGTGAACAGCTGATGGGCGTGTTCCGCGAAGCCGAGCGCAAACAGTCGATTCTGGACGCGATCTCCAAACCCGCCGAACGCGTCAAGCAGTGGAAAGAATATCGCCCGATGTTCATCACCGACGCGCGCATCGCCCGTGGCGTGGACTTCTGGCGTCAGCACGAAGCGGTACTGGCCCGCGCCGAGCAGGAATATGGTGTGCCGGCGCAGGTGATCGTCTCGATTATCGGCGTCGAGACCTTTTTTGGCCGCAATACCGGTAATTATCGGGTGATCGACGCCTTGTCGACCCTGGGTTTCGACTATCCTCCCCGTGCCGATTTCTTCCGCAAGGAATTGCGTGAATTCCTGCTGCTGGCCCGTGAAGAGCAAGTCGACCCGTTGACCCTCAAAGGTTCCTACGCCGGAGCCATGGGCTTGCCGCAATTCATGCCGAGCAGTTTTCGCGCCTACGCGGTGGATTTCGACGGGGACGGCCACATTAATATCTGGACCAACCCCGATGATGCCATTGGCAGCGTCGCCAGTTATTTCAAGCAACACGGCTGGGTTGCCGGCGAACCTGTGGTCAGCCGTGCCGATGCGCGTGGCGATCAGGTGGACGACGGGTTGACGGCAGGCATCGAACCGACGAAAACCGTCGGGGAGTTGCGGGCGCTGGGCTGGTCGAGTCATGATGCGCTGCGCGATGATATGCCGGTCACGGCTTTCCGCCTGGAAGGTGATAATGGCCCTGAATACTGGATGGGCCTGACGAATTTTTACGCGATCACGCGTTATAACCGCAGCGTGATGTACGCCATGGCCGTACATCAACTGTCTGAACAGCTGGTCCAAGCACGGGGCGTCAAGTAATGCGGGCATTGCCTATGAATAAACCCCTGAAGCTCATGGCATTCGCCGCGTTGGCGGTGCTGGTCGCCAGTTGTTCGACCAGCCGCTCACCGACTCAGAAGTCTTCCACCGCCGTTCGTTCGGCCCCCGGCCTGGACATCAACCGGGCGCACAAGGATGGCGCACCCTGGTGGGACGTCGACGTATCGCGCATCCCGGATGCCACGCCGACCCTGCACAGCGGTCCTTATAAAGCCAACCCGTACACCGTGCTGGGCAAGACCTACTTCCCGCTGCAGGAATCCAAGACCTACGTCGCGTCGGGCACGGCGTCCTGGTACGGCACCAAGTTCCACGGCCAGAACACTGCCAACGGTGAGGTGTATGACCTGTACGGCATGAGCGCCGCCCACAAGACCTTGCCACTGCCGAGTTACGTTCGGGTGACCAACCTGGACAACAACAAGACGGTGATACTGCGGGTCAATGACCGTGGGCCGTTCTATTCGGACCGGATCATCGACTTGTCCTACGCTGCCGCCAAGAAGCTTGGCTACGCTGAAATCGGCACGGCGCGGGTCAAGGTCGAAGGCATCGACCCGCAAGAATGGTGGGCGCAGAAAGGTCGTCCGGCACCTTTGATGCTCAACGAGCCACAAGTGGCGCAAAATGCCGCGCCGACCGTGACCGCTTCCACCGGCACCGTCGAGCAATGGACACCGCCGCCGCAGCAACACGCCGCGGCCGTTGTGCCCGTGCAGATCGATGCAAAAAAAAACGCTTCTGTACCAGCCTCTGGCCAGTATCTGCAGGTGGGCGCGTTCGCCAACCCGGACGCTGCAGAGCTCCTGAGATCGAAGCTCAGCGGGATGGTGAGCGCTCCGGTGTTCATCAGCTCGATCGTGCGTAACCAGCAGACACTGCATCGGGTGCGCATGGGGCCGATCGGCTCTGCGGGTGAAATCCAGCAGGTGCAGAACAGCGTGCGGCTGGCCAATCTCGGCTCGCCGAGCCTGGTCAGCGCCGAGTAACACGTAGTACTTGATTGACGGTTCGCTTGCAGTTTGGGGGGCGAACCGGGTTGTTGGCTCGTTGAAGAACAAAAGCCCGGCAAGGGTTACAGAGTGAGCAACTGAACACGTGACAGCTTTTTCAAAAGTTGTCTGATTAGTTTTGCCCTAGGGCAGTTTCCATTAGCGATTTCGAGAGACGGATGAACATCACCACCTTTGCCAAACGCCTGTGCCTGCTAGTCCCGCTGCTTCTCTCACCCGCGGCTTTCGCGGTCGAGATGATGCCGTCGCCACCGCAATTGGCCGCCAAGGCCTACGTACTCATGGACGCCAGCAGCGGCAACGTGCTGGTAGAGAACAACGGTGACCAGCGTCTGCCGCCGGCCAGCCTGACCAAGCTGATGACCGCGTACATCGCGACCCTGGAAATCCGTCGTGGCCAGATCGGCGAAAACGATCCGGTGACCGTCAGCGAGAACGCCTGGCGTACCGGCGGTTCGCGGATGTTCATCAAGGTCGGCTCGCAAGTTACCGTCAGCGACCTGCTGCACGGCATCATCATTCAGTCGGGCAACGACGCCAGTGTTGCGCTCTCCGAGCACATCGCCGGCAGCGAAGACGCATTCGCCGACCTGATGAACAAAACCGTTGCTGATCTGGGCATGACCAACACCCACTTCATGAACCCGACCGGTCTGCCGAACCCTGAGCACTACTCGTCGGCTCACGACATGGCCGTGCTGGCTCGCGCAATCATCCACGAAGACCCGGCTCACTACGCGATCTACTCGCAGAAAGAGTTCTTCTGGAACGGCATCAAGCAGCCTAACCGCAACCTGCTGCTGTGGCGCGACAAGACAGTCGACGGTCTGAAAACCGGTCACACCGACGAAGCCGGCTACTGCATGGTGTCTTCGGCCGTACGTGATGGCATGCGCCTGATCGCCGTGGTGTTCGGCACCAACAGCGAAGTGGCTCGTGCTGCCGAAACCCAGAAGTTGCTGACTTACGGTTTCCGCTTCTTCGAAACCCAGACCTTCTATCAGAAAGGCGCCGAGCTGGCTCAGGCACCTGTCTGGAAAGGCACCACCAATCAAGTCAAGGCCGGCCTGGCTGAAGACCTGACCATGACCTTGCCAAAAGGCCAGCTGAAGAAGCTTGCTGCCAGCATGACCATGAACCCGCAACTGGTTGCACCCATCGCCAAGGGCGACGTGATCGGTAAAGTCGAAGTGAAACTGGACGACAAAGTGGTGCACAGCGCCGATCTGATCGCTCTGGACGCAGTCGACGAGGGTGGTATCTTCCGCCGCATGTGGGATAGCATCCGTCTATTCTTCTACGGCTTGTTCAACTGATAGTGTGCACCTGCATGGCCCCACGCTGATCCGGCGTGGGGCCTTGCTGTCGCCACGGCTTACGCTTACGAGGCCGTTACGCCATGACCGATACCGAAGTAAAGGCGCCTAAGATCGAATTCCCCAACGTTGATTACCCGGTTAAGGTGATCAGCGATACGGGTGTGGGCAACAAAGACAAGATCATCGAGATCGTCAAGAAACACGCGACGATCAACCATGACCGCGTTGATGAGCGCCAAAGCACCAACGGCAAGTACACCACGATTCAGTTGCACATCGTCGCCACCGACCAGGACCAGCTGTACAACATCAACAGCGAACTGCGGGCTACCGGCTTCGTGCACATGGTGCTGTGATGCCTGGCACGCTGGGCTTTCGCGAACTTGGCCAGATGGCTTACGAGCCGGTCTGGCATGCCATGCAACGCTTCACCAACGAACGCGGCAGCGATGCCGCCGACGAGATCTGGCTGGTCGAGCACCCCCCGGTGTTCACTCAGGGCCAGGCCGGCAAGGCTGAGCACCTGTTGCTGCCAGGCGATATTCCGGTGGTGCAGGTCGACCGCGGTGGGCAGGTGACCTACCACGGTCCGGGCCAGTTGGTGGCCTACCTGTTGCTGGATGTGCGCAAGCTGGGGTTCGGCGTGCGTGACCTGGTCAGCCGCATGGAGCAGTGCCTGATCGAGTTGCTGGCCAGTTACGGCGTGACCGCATCCGCCAAGCCGGATGCACCGGGTGTGTATGTCGATGGCGCGAAAATCGCGTCCTTGGGTCTGCGGATCCGCCACGGTTGTTCCTTTCATGGCCTGGCCCTGAACGTGGATATGAACCTGGAACCGTTTCGACGGATTAATCCCTGCGGCTATGCCGGGCTGGCGATGACCCAGCTGCGCGATCACGCAGGACCGATTGAATTTGCCGAGGTAAGTGCCCGGCTGCGCGCGCAGCTCGTCAAACACCTCGACTATGCTGAGCAGACGACCCTAACGGGCGGAATCGATTGATATGACTACTGATGCAGTGCAAACCATGATCCCGACGCTCGATGTCACCGAACGTCCGGCCCCGCGTGCCAAGGTTGAAGCCGGCGTCAAGCTGCGCGGCGCCGAGAAGGTTGCACGCATCCCGGTGAAGATCATCCCGACCACCGAACTGCCGAAGAAACCTGACTGGATTCGCGTGCGCATCCCGGTTTCCCCGGAAGTCGACCGCATCAAGGCCCTGCTGCGCAAACACAAGCTGCACAGCGTTTGCGAAGAAGCATCCTGCCCGAACCTGGGCGAGTGCTTCTCCGGCGGCACCGCGACCTTTATGATCATGGGCGACATCTGCACCCGTCGCTGCCCGTTCTGCGACGTTGGCCACGGTCGTCCGAAGCCTCTGGACGTGAACGAGCCGGAAAGCCTGGCTATCGCCATCGCCGACCTGAAACTGAAATACGTGGTTATCACCTCGGTAGACCGCGACGACCTGCGTGACGGCGGTGCTCAGCATTTTGCCGACTGCATCCGCGAAATCCGCAAGCTGTCGCCGAACGTGCAGCTTGAAACCCTGGTCCCGGACTACCGTGGCCGCATGGATGTCGCGCTGGAAATCACTGCCGCCGAGCCGCCGGATGTGTTCAACCACAACCTGGAAACCGTGCCGCGCCTGTACAAGGCTGCGCGTCCGGGGTCGGATTACCAGTGGTCGCTGACCCTGCTGCAGCGCTTCAAGCAAATGATGCCGCACATTCCGACCAAGTCTGGCTTGATGCTGGGTCTGGGCGAAACCGACGAAGAAGTCATCGAAGTCATGAAGCGCATGCGCGAACACGACATCGATATGCTAACCCTGGGCCAGTACCTGCAACCGTCCCGCAGCCACCTGCCGGTCCAGCGCTTCGTGCACCCGGACACCTTTGCCTGGTTTGCCGAGGAAGGTTACAAGATGGGCTTCAAGAACGTCGCTTCCGGCCCGCTGGTACGCTCCTCGTACCACGCCGACGAGCAGGCGAAGCTGGTCAAGGCCGAGTTGATGTCGTCCTGATACCGCGCTGAGAAAAGAACACGCCCGCAAGGTTAAGCCTTGCGGGCGTTTTCATTGGCGGTGTCCACATCCGCTTCAGTCTTTTCCTGCAAGCCGTGGTACGACTGCACACCTCTTTTGTTTATTCCTGTTCCTGACTACTGTGTGCTGAAGCGATCACACAGGGAGAATCATGGATGACTGCTCGACCGACCCACACCCTTTGTCCTCACGCTCCTGTTCCGGCCTTGCCGGCGGAAGGGGTGATCGGCGTTATTGCGCCTGCCGGCCCCGCAGCACTGGACACCGATAAAGCCATTGCCTGGATGCGCGCTCGCGGCTATTCGCTGCGAGTGTTCCCCGGCGTTTACGAGAAAGACGGCTATCTGGCCGGTAGCGACGATGTGCGGCTCAATGACTTGCACGCAGCATTTGCCGACAGCGAGGTCAACGCCATCATCTGTTTGCGTGGTGGTTACGGTACGCCGCGTTTGCTCGATCGTATCGATTTCGAATTACTGCGTAACAACGCCAAACCGTTCATCGGCTACAGCGACGTCACCGCACTGCATCTGGCTATCAGCCGTTATGCAGGCTTCGTGACGTTTCACGGTCCGATGCTCAATGCCGACCTGCTGGGCGACAAGCGGAAGCCCACCGAGTCTTCGTTTTTCAACATGTTGCGCGGGCAGGTGGCGACGGACAGCGTACTGGCGCACCCGGAGGCTTATCCGTTGACGACCGTCGAGCCAGGTGTCGCACACGGGCGCTTGCTGGGGGGCAATCTGTCGATGATCGCCGCGACCATGGGCACGCCTTACGAGATCGATGCCGAGGGCGCCATCCTGTTCATCGAAGACATCAACGAGCCGCTTTATCGCATTGATCGGCTGCTGACCCACTTGCGTCTGGCCGGCACGCTGCACAAGTTGCGTGGGGTTCTGGTGGGGGATGTGGCGGGCGTGGACACAATCGCGTTGGAGGGCTTGCTCAGGCAGACCTTCGCGCCGTTGCGCATACCTGTGCTGGCCGGATGGCGCAGTGGGCATTGCGACCCGAACTTGACGTTGCCGATGGGGGCACTGGTCAGGCTGGATGCGGGGAGCAAGACGTTGGTGTTGGAGCAGGATGTGGTGATCAAGTAACAACACATCGCAAAAAAAGATCGCAGCCTTCGGCAGTTCCTGCAGGTGTATACAAAACCCTGTAGGAGCTGTCGAAGGCTGCGATCTTTTGCTTTTAGCGGTTACGCAAACCTTCCAGCAACTTGTGCGTTGGATACCCATCCGCCGGCCAGCCAAACGACTGCTGCGCGCTGCGGATTGCTTTGCGGGTATTGGCGCCGATAATTCCGTCGGGGGTGCCGGCGTCGTAGTTCCGGGCGCTCAGCAGGGTTTGCAGTTCGATTCGCTCGGTACGGCTCAGCGGCAAGTCATCCTTTGGCCATAGACCGTTGATCAGTCCACCGCCATTGAAACGCTCGGACAACAGGCTCACGCCCAGGGCATAGGACGAAGAGTTGTTGTACTTGAGGATTGCGCGGAAGTTATCGAAGATCAGGAATGCCGGGCCGCGATAACCAGCCGGCAACAGCAGGGCGGCCGACAGGTGTTCGGCCCCGGCTGGAACCTGGCCACCATTGGGCAGGGTGACCCCCAGTTGCTGCCACTCGGCGACGCTCTTGCGGATCGTGCCATCGGCCAGGACGTAATTGAAACCACTCGGCAGTTGTACTTCGAAGCCCCAGGGCTGGCCTTTCTGCCAGCCAGAGCTTTGCAGGTAGTGCGCGGTCGAAGCCAGTGCATCGGCGGCGCTGTTCCAGATGTCACGGCGGCCATCGCCGTCGAAGTCCACGGCGTGGGTGTTGTAGGTGGTCGGGATGAACTGGGTCTGGCCCATGGCGCCGGCCCAGGAACCGAGCATTTTCTCGGGTTCAATATCGCCCTGTTGCAGGATTTGCAGGGCAGCGATCAGCTGCGCATGAGCAAAGCCTGGGCGTCGACCTTCGTAGGCCAGGGTTGCCAGGGAGTTGATCACTGACTTGTTGCCCTGGAACTGACCGAAGTTACTCTCCATACCCCACACCGCGACCAATGCCTGGCGATCGACGCCATAGCGCTGTTCAATGCTTTGCAGGATATCGGCGTACTGGCTGACCAGCCCCTGACCTTTGCGCACCCGCAACGGCGACAACGCGCCATCGAGGTATTCCCACACCGGCCGAGTAAATTCCGGCTGGCTGCGGTCGGCACGGATCACGCTGGGGTCCACGCTGACATTGGCAAAGGCGCGGTCGAACAGGTCGGCGCGAATGCCGGCGGCGAGGGCGTCTTTGCGAAAACCCGCCTGCCATTCGGCAAAGGTCTGGGTGGGCTGGATGTCGAGATCCTCACCGGTTGGAACCACCGGCGGAATGACCGCGGGAGCCGTGGCAACGGTGCGGGTCTGAAGTGGCTGGGCGTCGGCGGCGGTGGGTTTTTCCGCGCAGGCGACAAGCAGAACGAGGCTGGAGGCAGCTATCAATTGGCGAAGGTGCCAACGACGGGAAAGACAAAGGGGCATGCACGGGTCCAGAGGATACGAATCAGGTGCAGACCTTAACATGTTGAGCGATGGCTTGCCTTTCAGGCCGCCAGAAAGTAAGAAGCCTCCCAGTTATTAGACTGGAAGGCTTCGCGGCGGTAGCTGCCTTTGCCCTTGCCGGCTCGTTCCTGACGGCTGCGGAACAGTGGCTGGGCGATGATGGATTTGGCTTTGTTGGGGCCATGTTTGGATGGCTTTTTGCTCATGATGATCTCTCGCAAGTGAGTGGATTTTGCGGGACAAATCATCGGCCGAAGTTGGGGTTCTGTCTAGTCCCTACGATATGTAGGAGGTTTCGGGCGCATTTGCGGGAAAACCGTAGAAAGCCTTACTCTGCAGGCAACGACAATCTCTGCCCAGCCATCAACAACGTCAACCGGCTCAAACTCATCCAGGGTGAACCCGCCGCCTGGCCTTTGATTTGCGCGTCGATGCGCTGTGCTTCAAGCAGCAATTGCGCCCAGCGTTGCGCCGAGTAGCGTTGTAGTGCCTTGCTCATCAGCGGTTTGCGCTTGTCCCAGATCGGCGGTCGAGCCTGACTGAAGGCTTTGTCCAGCGGCACGCCCTGGCTGTATTGCAGCGACAGGTTGGCCAGCAGGCGCAGTTCACGGGCCAGTGCCCAAAGAATCACCGGCGGTTCGACGCCTTCGCCGCGCAACCCTTCGAGCATGCGCAGGGCATGAGCGGCTTCGCCGTTGAGGATTGCGTCGGTCAGGCCGAAGACGTCGAAGCGCGCGCTGTCGGCCACTGCCGCTTGCACGGTTTCGACGGTGATCTGGCCGCCTTCGGCCATCAACTTGAGCTTTTCGATTTCCTGGGCAGCAGCCAGCAAATTGCCTTCGACTCGGGCTGCGATCAGTTCGACGGCGTCCTGGCTGGCGGAAAGCCCGGCCTGGGACAGTCGTTGACGAATCCAGCTCGGCAACTGATTGGTGTCCACGGGCCAGATTTGAACGAACTGGGTCTGCGGGCCTTCGACCAGCGCCTTGCCCCACTTGGTTTTCTGCGCACTGCCATCAAGCTTGGGCAGGCTGATCAGCAGCACCGTGTCTTCTGCCGGGCGCGAGCAATACTCGATGAGCGCGGCGGCGCCTTTGTCACCGGGTTTGCCGGAGGGCAGGCGCAGTTCCAGAAGACGTTTTTCGGCGAACAGCGACATGCTTGCGCCAGCCTGCAGCAGCGTACCCCAGTCGAAACTGGCGTCAGCGGCGAAGACCTGGCGTTCATCGAAACCTTGTTGACGAGCAGCGGCGCGAATCGCGTCGGCGGCTTCCTGGCACAGCAGTGGGTCATCGCCACTGATGATGTAGACCGGCGCAAGAGCGCCTTGCAGGTGTTTGCCGAGTTGGGCGGGGGCGAGTTTCATAAGAAGAGGCGAACGGGGCGCCTGAGCGCCCCGTAAGTCTTACTGCTTCGGCAGTTCGACAGGCGACTGACGCGGAGTCTCCGCTTCAGCCTTCTGCGCCGCTTCCAGCGCGGCGGCTTCAGCCTTGGCCCGGGCGTCGGCAGTCTGTTGCAGCTGTTCCAACTGGGTCGGGGTCAGCTGTTGCAGGCGCAGCATCATGCGTTGAACCAGCTCACGACGAGTCTCGCGGCGGGCATCGTTGGCTTCCTGGTCGGAACCTACCAGGTTGTTGCCGTCGTGGATGAATACCTTCTGCACTTCAAGCTTGTCGCTCAGCAGTGGCAGGTCACCCCGACCACGAATGTCGTAATTGAGCACGGTGTTCACCTGATACTCGCCAGTACGGCCAGCACCGGCATAGCTGAGGATGCGCTGGTTTTCCTGCTCATCGGTCAGCACCAGCTTGTAAGGTGCGCCGCTGTAGACCCTGACACCGCTGCTTTCCAGTACCTGACGCAATTGCGTCACGGTTTCGCCGTAGGCGTTACGCGCGCTCAGGTCGAGTTCCTTGAACGCCAGTTCGGTGGTGCCGGTGCCACGCAGCTGGAAACCGCAGGCGCTCAGCAGGACTGCAAGGCCCATCACCAGCAAATTGCGTTTGATCATCTTGTTGCTCCCCTTGAAACCATGTGGGCCGGTCAACCGGCCCGAAAGGTTTTACTCGGCGCCAGGCTCGCCCGGCGCCCGATCCAATTTTTAGCTGGCGACAATATTGACCAGTTTCCCGGGCACTACGATCACTTTGCGGATAGTCAGGCCATCGACGAAGCGCAGGACGTTTTCGTTGGCCCGTGCGGCAGCTTCGACCTCTTCGCGGCTGGCGCTGGCCGGCATTTCGATGTGGCCGCGCAGCTTGCCATTCACTTGAATGACCAGTTGCAGGCTGTCCTGTACCAGGGCGCTTTCGTCCAGCACCGGCCAACCGGCGTCGATCACCGGATCGGCGTGACCCAGGCGATGCCACAGCTCATGGCTGATGTGCGGGGTGATCGGGGCCAGCAGCAGAGTCACGGTCTCCAGACCTTCGTGAATCAGCGCGCGATCCTGCTCGGTGCCTTGCGGGGCTTTTTCCAGCACGTTCATCAGCGTCATCACCTGGGCGATGGCGGTGTTGAATTTGTGGTTCTGGCCGACGTCGTGGCTGGCCTGCTTGATGGCCTGGTGGATCGAACGGCGAATGGCTTTCTGTTCATCGTTCAGGCTGGCGACGTCCAGTTTGCCCGGCAGGCCCTGAGTAACGTGCGCTTGAGCCAGGCGCCAGACACGCTTGAGGAAACGGTGCGAACCTTCTACTCCGGAGTCAGACCACTCCGCGCTCATGTCAGGTGGCGAGGCGAACATCATGAACAGGCGGCAGGTGTCTGCGCCGAACTGGTCAATCATCGACTGTGGGTCAACGCCGTTGTTCTTTGACTTGGCCATCTTCTCGGTGCCACCGATTTCCACCGGCAGGCCGTCAGCGATCAGCTTGGCGCTGATGACCTTGGCCTTGCTGTCGCGTTCGAGTTCGACGTCCGCCGGGTTGAACCAGGTGTAGGCACCGTTGGCTTCGCGACGATAGTAAGTCTCGGCGATCACCATGCCTTGGGTCAGCAGGTTCTTGAACGGCTCGTTGGAGCTTACCAGGCCTTCATCGCGCATCAGCTTGTGGAAGAAGCGCGCGTAGAGCAGGTGAAGAATCGCGTGTTCGATGCCGCCGATGTACTGATCCACTGGCAACCAGTGGTCGGCCGCCGATTTTTCTACCAGGCCACCTTCAAAGTGCGGCGAGGCGTAACGGGCGTAGTACCACGACGACTCGACGAAGGTGTCCATGGTGTCGGTTTCACGCTTGGCCGGTGCGCCGCATTTCGGGCAAGCGCACTCGTAGAACTCGGGCATGCGCGCCAGCGGCGAACCGGCGCCATCCGGAACGACGTCTTCCGGCAGCACCACGGGCAGTTGATCTTCCGGGACCGGCACATCACCGCAAGTATTGCAGTGGATGATCGGGATCGGGCAGCCCCAGTAGCGCTGACGGCTGATGCCCCAATCGCGCAGGCGGAACTGGGTGCGCGAGGCACCGAGGTTTTTCTTGATCAGTGCGACTTCCATGGCGTCGAAAGCGCCTGCGAAGTCCAGACCGTCGAACTCGCCGGAGTTGATCAGCGTGCCGTACTCGCCGTAAGCGTCCTGCCACGGGGCCGGGTTGGTATCGCCTGAACTGGTGCGCACCACCGACTTGATCGGCAGGTTGTACTTGTGGGCGAACTCGAAATCACGCTCGTCGTGCGCCGGAACCGCCATGACCGCGCCATCGCCGTAGTGCATCAGCACGTAGTTGGCGACCCATACCGGGAGTTTCTCACCGGTCAGCGGGTGCTCGACGAACAGCGAGGTCGGCAGGCCTTTTTTCTCTTGAGTGGCGACGTCGGCTTCAGCAACGCTGCCGCCCTTGCATTCAGCGATGAACGCTTGCAGTTCAGGGTTGTTCTGCGCCGCCAGGGCAGCCAGAGGGTGTTCGGCGGCCACGGCAACGTAGGTTGCGCCCATCAGGGTATCCGGACGGGTGGTGAAGACTTTCAACGCGCCGGCTTCACCGATGGAAGCGACGTCGTACGGGAACTGAACTTCCATGCCGCGGGATTTGCCGATCCAGTTGCGCTGCATGGTCTTGACCTGTTCAGGCCAGCCAGTCAGTTCGTCGAGGCTCTCCAGCAGCTCATCCGCGTAAGCGGTGATCTTGAAGTAGTACATCGGGATTTCGCGCTTTTCAATCAGCGCGCCGGAACGCCAGCCGCGACCGTCGATCACTTGCTCGTTGGCCAGAACGGTCTGGTCGACCGGGTCCCAGTTCACGGTGCCGCTTTTTTTGTAGATCACGCCTTTTTCGAACAGGCGAGTGAACAGCCATTGTTCCCAGCGGTAGTAATCGGGCTTGCAGGTGGTCACTTCGCGCGACCAGTCCACCGCCAAGCCCAGGCTACGCAGCTGGCTTTTCATGTAGGCGATGTTTTCGTAGGTCCACTTGGCGGGCGCTACGTTGTTCTTCATCGCGGCGTTTTCCGCCGGCATGCCGAAGGCGTCCCAACCCATGGGTTGCAGGACGTTCTTGCCTTGCATGCGCTGGTAGCGGGAGATCACGTCGCCGATGGTGTAGTTGCGCACGTGCCCCATGTGTAGCTTGCCGCTGGGGTAAGGGAACATCGACAGGCAGTAGAAAGTCTCCTTGCCTGGCTGTTCACTGACTTCAAAGGACTTTTGCTCGTCCCAGAACGACTGGGCGGCGGCTTCGATTTCACGGGGCTGATATTGTTCGTGCATGGCTACTTTTGAACTGAATAGGGGTGGCCTAATCCTCTTCAATGCAACGCTGGACGGTGTTGACGCCAAATCGGCGTTTCGCTGCCCAGCCGAGCTGGAAGTGGAGTTACAGGAAGCGCCGTAGCATACATGACGGCACTCTACCGAGGGAAACCCTGATTACACGCAAGGGCGCGACCCATTCCCGCCCCGAGGGCCGTTGGTCGCGGCGCTCAGCCGGTTTTTTCAGCGAAGCTAAGCTCTAAAAGGGGAGTGAGTCTTATCTTCAATGAGGTGATGGATGGTTGATTCACAGCAAAAAGCTACAAAGCCGGAGTTGTACGAAAGACTGATCGACCGTCTCGCAATGGCCCTGGACGCGGCCAAAACCGCTGGACGGCTTCGCGACGAGCGTCCCCTGGAGCTGGAACTGCGTGGGTTGACCCCCGCAGAGTTTGAACTGGTCAAGGCCTATCTGGACCGCAGTGAACGTGAAACGCACGGATGCTTGTCTGCAGCAATGAAGCAACTCGAGGCACCACGTACGGCCAAGATCCTCTGGCTCAAGGATAAGACACCCGGCGGAGGCGCGGTAAAGGTCCGGTCTCTGCAGTTCAAGTAAGGACACTTGAAACCATCGCATATGGTTTTTTGAAATAAAGTCCTTCCGCATTTGTTGTCGCATTGCGTTAACCCACTTAGGCTTCGGGCATCTTTGGAGATGCCCGATGCCTTTTCGTTATTTCATTAAACAACTTCTATTGCCGCCCGGCGTTCTTTTGCTGTTACTGGTGCTCGCCTGGTGGTGGCGCCGTTCAAGGCCGAGGCTGGCGGGAGTGTGCTTTGTCCTGGGCGTGGGCGGCTTCTGGTTGATGAGCCTGCCGGTGATGGTGGAGTGGAGTGCCCGGGCTCTGGAGCGTGAGCCGCCGCTCGTACGCGAGGAATGGGCCACCTTGGGCCAGCGCGCCGATGCGATCGTGGTGCTGGGTTCGGGACGCGAGCGTGGCGACCTTGCCTGGGGCGTTGACCAGCCCACCGGCGTAGGTCTTGGACGCGAGCGTTATGCTGCGCGTCTGGCCAAGGCATCTGGCTTGCCGATTCTGACCAGCGGCGGACTGCATTACGGAACACCGCCGACTGAAGCGCAGCTGATGGCAGATTCGTTGCTCGATGATTTTGGCGTGACCGTACGCTGGCAGGAAGGGCGCAGCCGCACAACCTGGGAAAACGCGCAGTTCAGCGCTCAGGTGTTGTTGCCGCAGGGGATCAAGCGGGTGGTAGTCGTGACTCAGGCGTGGCATATGCCGCGGGCGGTCTGGAGCTTTGAGCAGGCCGGATTTGAGGTGGTGCCGGCGCCGGTGGGGTTTTTAGGCGTGGACAATGCCCGGCCACTGGGCGGCTGGATGCCGGAATTCAAATCGATCTGGCAGTCGGGGCAGTTGATGAATGAGGCGGTGGGGCAGGTCGGGTATTGGCTGTTCTATCGAGGCGAGCCCGTTGAGGAGTGATCATTCCCACGCCAGTGCATGGGAATGATCCTGCCGGGTTAAACGGTCTTCGCCATCCGGTTGGCCATCAACGCCCAGCCAAACAACAGCACGCAAATGATGATCAGCGGCCACGAACGCCATTGCAGATACGGCGTCAGGTTATGCATCGGCACGACTTCGCCGTACAGAATGCCACGCTCGAACTGCGGGATCCGGGCGGTGATCTGGCCGAACGGATTGATCAGGCCGGTCACGCCGTTGTTGGTGGCGCGGATCATCCAGCGGCCGGCTTCCAGTGCGCGCATCTGCGCCATCTGCAAGTGTTGCAACGGGCCGATCGAGGTGCCGAACCAGGTGTCGTTGCTGATGGTCAGCAGCAAATCGCTGCGGGCGGCGAGGCCGGCGGCGAATTCCGGGTAGACCACTTCATAGCAGATGTATGGCGCAATCTGATAACCCTTGGCCTGCAACAGCGGTTGATCGGCAGGCCCGCGGGCAAAGTCGGACATTGGCAGGTCGAAGAACGCAATCAGGCCGCGCAAGACTTCCTGCAACGGAACGTATTCACCGAATGGCACCAGTTTCTGCTTCAGGTAAGTGCCATCACCTTCACCGACAACGGTGATGCCGTTGAAGTAGCGCTTCTCGTGATGGACTTCCTGGCGAATCGGCACGCCGGTAATCAGCGCGGATTTACGATCTGCAGCGAAGCTGCCCATCATGTCCAGATAGCCCTCGGCGGACTCCTTGAGCACCGGGACCGCTGTTTCCGGCCAGATCAGCAGGTCGACGGGTTTGGAGCTGAAACTCATGTCGCGGTACAGCGCCAGCTGCGCGTTGATCTGCGAGGGGTCCCATTTCATGCTTTGTTCGATGTTGCCCTGAATCGCCGCGACGCTCAGTGGCGCACCCGAAGGGCTGGTCCAGGCATGCTGTTTGAGCGCGATGCCGATCACCCACGGGCCGGCCAGCAGCAACACGCCAGCAGCAATGAAGCCCTTGCGAGCGGTGCGAATCAGGCGCGGTGTGTTGTAGATCAGTGCGGCGGTCAGGGCCAGCGCGAAGGAAATCAGCCACATTCCGCCGACCGGCGCGAGCCCGGCCAATGGGCCGTCGAGCTGGCTGTAACCGGAATACAGCCACGGGAAACCGGTGAGGAACCAGCCGCGAAAGGCTTCCTGACCCACCCACAACGCCGCAAACGCCAGGGCATCGGCCAGCGGCGCTTCGTTACGGCGCAGCCAGCGCGCCCAAATCCAGGCGGGCAGGGCGAAGAACCAGGCAATCGCTGCGGTGAAGAGCAGCATCAAGAACCCGGCCAGCAGTACAGATGCGCCGCCGAAGTTGTGAATGCTGTAGTAGATCCAGCTGGTTCCGCCGGCAAACAGGCCGAAACCGAAACACCAGCCACGGCCCAAGGCCTGACGGGGGCTCAGTTCGCGCAAACCGGCATAGAAGAATCCGACCGCCAGCAATGCCAGCGGCCAGATATCGAATGGCGCCAGGGCCAGGGTGGTGAGTGCACCGGCCACCACGGCCAGCAGGTTACCGGGCCAGCCGGGGCGGGTCATCCAGCGCATTTCTTTCCTTAATTTTTACCGGGCGATAGGTGTCAAACGCAGCAGATGAATCCGACGACTGTCAGCGTTCAGGATGCGGAAGCGATAGGAGCCGATTTCAGTGATTTCGTTGCGTTTTGGCAAGTGTCCGAACGCGCTCATCACCAGACCGCCGACAGTGTCGAACTCGTCGTCGGAGAATTCGCTGTCGAAGAACTCATTGAAGTTCTCGATCGGCGTCAGGGCTTTGATCAGGAAGTCACCGCTGGGCAGCGGCTTGATGTAGCTGTCTTCTTCGACGTCATGCTCGTCTTCGATGTCGCCGACGATCTGTTCGAGCACGTCTTCGATGGTCACCAGACCCGCCACGCCGCCGTATTCGTCAATGACGATGGCCATGTGGTTATGGTTGGCGCGGAACTCGCGCAGCAGCACATTCAGGCGCTTGGACTCGGGCACGAAGGTGGCCGGGCGCAGCAGGTCCTTGATATTGAAGCTGTCGCCGTTCTCCTTGAGGATCAACGGCAGCAAGTCCTTGGCCAGCAACACGCCCATCACGTCATCGTGGCTTTCGCCGATCACCGGGTAGCGGGAGTGGGCCGAGTCGACCACGGCGGGCAGGAACTCGCGAGGTGTCTGGGTCGCCTTGATGCTGATCATCTGCGAGCGCGGGACCATGATGTCCCGTACTTGCAGGTCTGCAACCTGGATGGCGCCTTCGACGATGGCCAGCGCTTCGCTGTCCAGCAACTTGTTTTGGTGTGCATCGCGCAGCAGCTCCAGCAGCTCCTGGCGGTTCTTCGGCTCGTGGGCAAAAGCCTGGGTGAGCTTACCCAGCCAAGACTTCTGCCCGTTGCTCGATCGATCTTCGCTCATAGCGATTACTCTGAATCCTTTGTTGTAACGATAGGGGATGTGTCTGTTTCGTCGTCCGCGTAAGGGTCTAGATGACCCAATTCTGCAAGCAACGTTCGTTCCAGTGCTTCCATTTCTTCGGCTTCATCGTCATCTATATGGTCGTAACCAAGCAGATGCAAGCAGCCGTGAATGACCAGATGCGCCCAATGGGCGTTGAGTGCCTTGCCTTGTTCGGCGGCTTCGCGCTCGACCACGGCCACGCAGATCACCAGATCGCCCAGTAACGGGATATCCAGCAACTCGTCCGGCACGTCGGCCGGGAATGACAGCACGTTGGTGGCGTAATCCTTCTGCCGCCAGGTGTGATTGAGTTCTCGGCCTTCTTCTTCATCGACCAGACGAATGGTCAGCTCGGAGTCGGCGGTGCGCTGGCGCAGGGCCAGTTCGCACCATTGACGGAACTCGGCTTCACTCGGGGCAGGTGCGTCGCTCGCCAGTTGCAGATCAAGCTCAAGCATCGCGTGGGGTGTCCTTTGGCGCGGCATCGGCAGCGCGATTTTCGAAGCGCTCGTACGCCTCGACAATGCGTTGCACCAGCGGATGGCGCACCACGTCCTTGGGCTGGAAGTGGGTGAAGCTGATGCCCGGAACGTCCTTGAGCACTTCGATCACATGATGCAACCCGGACTTGGTGCCGCGTGGCAGGTCGACCTGGGTGATGTCACCGGTGATGACCGCCGTGGAGCCAAAGCCGATCCGGGTCAGGAACATCTTCATCTGTTCGACGGTGGTGTTCTGGCTTTCGTCGAGGATGATGAAGCTATTGTTCAGCGTGCGGCCGCGCATGTAGGCCAGTGGCGCGACTTCAATGACCTGACGCTCGATCAGCTTGGCGACATATTCGAAGCCGAGCATTTCGTAGAGCGCGTCGTAGAGCGGGCGCAGGTACGGGTCGATTTTTTGCGACAGATCGCCGGGCAGGAAGCCGAGTTTTTCACCCGCTTCAACCGCCGGACGCACCAACAGAATGCGACGAATCTGCTCGCGTTCCAGTGCGTCTACCGCACAGGCAACAGCCAGATAGGTCTTGCCGGTACCGGCAGGGCCGATGCCGAAATTGATGTCGTTACCGAGGATTTCCTTCACGTAGCGCAGTTGATTCGAACCGCGAGGGCGAATCATGCCTTTTTTGGTGCGCAAGGCGACGGACGGTTCGGCGGGGGAGTGGTTGTCCAGCTCCTCGACGGCCGATTCCTGCAGGAACAGGTGAACCATGTCTGGCGACAGCTCGGTACCCTTGGTTTCCCGGTACAAGCGACGCAGGAGGTTTTCCGCGGAGGTGGTGTGCTTGGGCTCGCCGATCAGTTCGAACTGGTTTCCGCGGTTGCGGATCTCGATGGTCAGGCGCTGTTCGATCAAGCGCAGATGCTCGTCGAATTGCCCGCACAGATTGGCGAAGCGGCGAGCTTCGAAAGGCTCGAGGATGAAGCGATGTGGTTCTATGGGTGCGTTCAAGGTCGTATTTAGCCGCCCTGGGGCAATATTGATGAAATAAAGGATAACGCCAGTCGCCTGGGTGCGAAAGCTCTTAAATATCGCAATGCCGTACACGGTCCTGTAGGAGCGAAGCTTGCTCGCGAAGAACGATAACGCGGTCTATTAGGCAGACTGCGGTGGGGC